>ANAW01000253.1:0-14164 GCA_000340945.1 Nocardiopsis synnemataformans DSM 44143
GGCCGTCGGACGGCGGTGCCTGGCCTCTTCCGAACGGTCGGTCGGGCCGGCTCTGCGCCCGGCGAAGCGCCGGGTGTCTCCCACGAGAAGCCGCCCAGCCACGGACTTTACCACAGCGCCGTGGCCGATTCGTGACGTGAGCGACGCAAGGTCGTGCTCGCGCCCTTTGCTCTCCATGTGCTTTATGAGGTATGCATCACATGCACTGGGCGTTCTCGACGGGTTCGGGGTCGGGTGTCCGGTCCTCATCCCTCTGCTGGAGGGCCCACACGCACGCCGACAGTGTGAGAGGTACCACCACCGTCAGCGCGATCGCCGGGATCGCCACCCCCGAGTCGTTGACCGCGAAGCCCACCAGCGCGGTCACCAGGGAGCCGGTCAGCCCCGCCCGCAGCGTCGGCGCGTACTCGTAGGCCACCTGGAGCGCGCCGATCCGCCAGTGGGTCGGCCGGTGCAGCATCACGAACAGGAACACCAGCGCGCACGCCGCCAGCAGGGTCAGCTGCCAGTTGCCCAGCGTCCCCAGCATCGCGCTCAGCTTGCGGGCCACCACCGCACCCGCCTCGCCGCTGACCACCTGCGCGGCGAACGCCCCGAGGTGGCTGCGGTCCTCCGGCGGGCGCAGGTAGTCCAGCCACGAGATCAGCGAGATCGCCGTCACCGTCACCAGGGCCACCACGGCCAGGCGCGCCGCCGTCACGCGCACCCCGGCGATCATCATCGTCGTCACCGCCAGGCCGGGGATCAGCGCGATCACCCCGCCGAAGTCGGTGCCCAGGCCCGGCCAGCCCACGATCAGCACCGTCGCCGCCCCGACGACCAGGGTCACCGCGACGGCGGAGCGGCGCCACCCCCGCGAGACCAGCTCGTGGGAGATCCCCGCCACCGTCATCAGCATGCCGGTCGCGAACGTCGCGAACGCGATGTTGCCGACCCCGTAGAACCGGCCCGCCACGATCGGCGAGTACCCCGTGGGCGAGTTCATCTGGAGGTAGGCGCCGAAGCACAGGTCCAGGAAGAGCACCGCCGTGGTCGCGCCCGCGACCACCGTCATCGGACCCAGCGCGGTGCGCCGCCACGGTCCCGCCATGGCCAGCGCCACCACCAGGGCGTCCGCGGCCAGGACGCACACCAGCAGCGACATCAGCGGAGAGGACGAGGCCCACCAGGGGATGAGGTTGGCCAGGTAGCTGGCCACCGGGAAGGCCGCCCCGGCCAGCGCCACCGCCCGCGTCAGCGTCAGCACGCGCGCGCGTTTGCCGCGATGCCGGTTGGAGTAGCGGTGCAGCGCGTAGGCCGCGGCCGCGTAGACGAGCAGCTGGAAGGCGACCAGGCCGCTGAAGAAGCCCGGGACGGCGGCGCCCACCACCACCGCGGCGGTGTTGAACTCCACCAGCCGCCCGACGGCCTCGTCGGTCCGCGGCGGCCGGTCGGCCAGGTGCCAGGCCCGGCCGCTGGTCGGCTCGGTGGCCCGCATCCCCAGGGCGGTCAGGATGGTCGGCGTGGTGTCGGTGAGCACCACCAGACCGGCCCGGCGGGTCGAGTCCGAGGCCAGGAAGGCCCCCTCCCCGGTGAACCCCGTCTCCGCGACCTCTCCGGACACGGCCACCGTGAGCTGGGAGGGCCCGGTGTCCATGGAGACGCCGACCACCATCAGCGACGAGCCGACCGGCAGCACGCGCTCCAGTGTCCGCAGCCGCTCGTCCATGGCGGCCAGCGCCTTGTCGCGCTCCCACTCGGGGACGTCGTCGGGGTCGGGCTCGGGCGGGCCCCCGGCCTCCCCGTCCGCCTCCTCGTCGTCGTCGGCGGCGGCCTCACCGACCGGTTCCTGCGCGGCCTCCCGGGCCTCCTCGTCGGTGATCGGCGGGTCCGGGTAGTCGGGGTAGAGACGGGTGAGCCCGGCCAGCTCGACCGCGGCGAGGGAGACCCCCTCCAGGCGGTCGGTGGTCAGCTCGCGCACGTCGTCGACGTAGTGGTCCACCCGCCCGGAGGCGTCGGCCACGCCCAGAGCGGCGCCGTGGCCGACGGCGAGCGTGGTCCCGCCCTCCTCGTGCACGGTCTGCCCGAGCAGCCCCACGGGCGCGCGGAAGGAGGTCCTCGCGTTCTGGCTGACGTAGGCGTCGAAACCCGGGACGACCGCGCCCGAGCCGGTGCGCTCGGGCTCCGGGGCGGCCTCGCACACCGTGAAGCGCTCCCGGATGGACAGGGCGCGCTGCCCGGCCGACACCGACAGCCAGCCGTCGGTGGGGCAGGTGCGCGAGGTGGCCGTGCGGATCGACACGTTGCCGATCGAACCCTCCTCGGCCATTCCCCACAGGGCCGGCGTGGTCTGGGGGTTCACGTCCTGCCACAGCAGGCCCGGTACCCCCACGAGCACCACGGGCCCCTCCCGCTGACCCGCCGGTCCCTCGGGACCGGACAGGGCCTCGGTCTCGGCGGGAACCCCGGCGGACGCGGCGGGCGCGGCGCACAGCAGCACCGCGGCGGACAGCAGCAGGGCACCCAGGCGCGCTCCCCAGTGCGCCCCCGGTGTGACGAGCCGTCGTGGCATGGCGGACCCCCCGTCGCGCGCTCAGCCGGACTGGTCGCTCACCCTAGCCACTCTCCGCGCCGCGTAGGGGGATCCGCGGGGCCCGGCGCGTGGGGAGGGTGACGTGCGAAGGCGTGCGGAGAAGCGCTCCGACCGGGGGAGGGGCGGTGCGCGGACGGGGTTTCGGTCAGGGGGTGAGGCCCCACTGCCGGAGGGTCTCCGCGGTGTCGGGCTGTTCGGCGCCCCGGGTGACCCCGCCCGGGGTGCGGTCGAAGCGCGGCGCCGGGCCCGACAGGACCCGGTCGCCGTCGCGCACGAGCGAGCCGCGGGCGCGCACGTGCGGGTGGTCGGGCGCCTCCTCCAGGGAGAGGACGGGCATCACGCAGGCGTCGGCGCCCCCGAACACCTCGCCCCACGCGTCGCGGGTGCGGGTGCGCAGGACCTCGGCGAACCGCTCGCGCAGCCGGGGCCAGCCCGACCGGTCCCACTGGTCGGGCAGCTCCTCCCCGGCCAGGCCGGTGCCCTCCAGGAACGCGGCGTAGAACTGGGGCTCGATGCAGCCGACCGACACGTAACGGCCGTCGGCGCACTCGTAGACGTCGTACCAGGGCGCGCCGGTGTCCAGGTAGTTGGTGCCGCGCTCGTCGCTCCAGGAGCCGCGCGCGCGGTCCTCGTGCAGCATCGACATCAGCAGCGCGCTGCCTTCCACCATCGCGGCGTCCACGACCTGGCCGCGGCCGGAGGACTGGCGCTCGACCAGCGCGCCGAGGACGCCGGTGACCGCGAACATGGTGCCCCCGGCGAAGTCGCCCAGGAGGTTGACCGGGGGCACCGGCGGGCCGCCCGCGCGCCCGATGGCGTGCAGGGCGCCGTTCACGGAGATGTAGTTCATGTCGTGCCCGGCGGTGCGGGCGAGCGGCCCGTCCTGCCCCCAGCCGGTGACCCGCGCGTAGACCAGGCGCGGGTTGGCCTCCAGACAGGCGTCGGGGCCCAGGCCCAGGCGCTCCATGACCCCCGGGCGGAAGCCCTCCAGGAGCACGTCGGCGCGGGAGGCCAGGTCGCGGGCGAGCGCGAGCCCCTCCCCGGACTTGAGGTCGGCGGGGAGGACGGTGCGCCCCTCGCTCATGTGGGGCCCGCCCGCGCCGGCGTTCATCGCGTCGGCGGCCGCGGGGCGGTCGAGGCGGATGACGCTGGCGCCCAGGTCGGCGAGGAGCATCCCGGCCATCGGCGCCGGGCCGATCCCGGTGAACTCGACGACGCGGATTCCGTTGAGGGGTCCCATGGGGAGGCCTCCAAGGCGGTAGAGGGGAGCGCGCGCGACCAGAACGGCGCTCGGTTCATTGTGCAGTCTCCGGTTCCGCCTCACTACGGCGGCACCCCGCGGCGCCCCGGGGAGGAGGGGAACGGAAGTACGGGAAAGGAAGGTGTAAAAGGGAATTCGGGTTCGGAGGTCCGCGAGTCGCTCCGCCTTTTTCGGTCAGATACAAAAGCACTCCAGTAGGGGGTGTTAATGTGTCGGTGCTCGCTGGGAGAAGAGCCGGTTTCCGGCTCCGGAAAAAAATTCCGTCACCCCGCCGCCAGCGACAGCGCACCGGAGCGCACCCGTGTCGGACAGAGCACGGGAAAACCGTACCGACCTTTCCGAAAAGGACGAATCCGCCATGTCCAGCACCCCGGAGACCAACACCTTGGGGAAAGGCACCCGCCGCACCGCAGGACGGCGGCGCGCCCGGCGGCGCCTCCCGCTCCCGGTCGCGGCCGCCGCCCTCGCCGGGATCCTCGCCGCCACCGCCGGGGGCACGGCCTTCGCCATGGGGGAGAGCGTCGTCCTGGACACCGACGGCCGCGAGCGCACCGTGCACACCTTCGGCGGCACCGTCCAGGACGTGCTCGACTCGGCCGGGGTCACCCTGGAGGAGGGCGACGCCGTCGCCCCGCCGCCCGGCACCGCGATCGGCTCCGGCGACCGCGTGCTGGTGCGCTCCGCGCGCGAGCTCACCGTCGAACTCGACGGCCACGGGTTCTCCCGCAGCGTCAACGCCCTCACCCTCGGCGAGGCGCTCCGCCAGATCGGCTTCGACCCCGAGGGGGTCGAGCTCTCCGCCGGGCCCGAGACCCCCGTCCCCGAGGAGGGGCTCACCGTCACCGCCGAGCGCGCCCCGCGCATGGTAGTCATGTACGACACCGTGCGCACCGAGACCCGCACCACCGGGGAGACCGTCGCCGACGTGCTGGAGGCCGCCGGAGTGGTCCCCGGCGAACACGACGTCGTCACCCCCGCGCCCGACGAGCCGGCCGTGCCCGACATGGTGGTCGAGATCCTCCCCGTGCTCGGCGAACCCGTCACGGAGGAGGTCGTCATCGAGGCCGACACCGTGGAGGAGAACAACCCCGACCTGCCGGAGGGCGAGCGCAGCGTCGTGATCGAGCCCGAGGACGGACTCAGGGAGGTCACCACCGCCACCGTCCTACGCGGCGGGAGGGAGGTCGAGCACACGCTCCGGGAGGAGGTCGTGACCGAGCCGGTCGAGGGGCTCGTGGAGGTCGGCACCGGAGCCTCCGGGGACGACGCGCCCCCGGCGGGAGGGGCGGGCCTGAACTGGCAGGCCCTGGCCCGGTGCGAGTCCGGCGGCGACCCCGGCGCGGTCAACTCCGCCGGGGGTTACTACGGCCTCTACCAGTTCAGCACCACGAGCTGGGCCTCCGTGGGCGGCAGCGGCCTGCCCTCCGACGCCAGCCCCGCCGAGCAGACCCGGCGCGCCCAGCAGCTCTACGACAGCGTCGGCGGCGACTGGCGGAGCCAGTGGCCCCACTGCGGCACGCACCTGTTCGACTGAGCGGAACCCGGCGCGGGACGGCGGTCGGAGAACCGCGCGGGCCACCGCGCGGATTCACCGCAAACGGGACGACGTGCGGAAGCTGGCAAGATGTGGGGGTGATACAGACACCCGCACCCGACGACCGCTCCCGCCTGCTCACCCCCGCCGACGTGCGGACACTGGCGGCGCGGTTCGGTATCCGGCCCACCAAGACCCTGGGCCAGAACTTCGTCATCGACCACGGCACCGTCCGCCGCATCGTGCGGGTCGCGGGGGTCACCGAGGAGGACGCCGTCGTCGAGGTCGGTCCGGGCCTGGGCTCGCTCACCCTGGCGCTCCTCCCGCACGTGCGCCACGTGACCGCGGTGGAGATCGACCCGGCGCTCGCCGGGGCCCTGCCGGGCACCGTCGCCGACCACGCGCCCGACCTCGCCGACCGGCTCACCGTCGTCCACGGCGACGCCATGCGCGTGACCGGGCTGCCGGGCCCCGAGCCCACGGCGCTGGTGGCCAACCTGCCCTACAACGTGTCCGTCCCGGTCCTGCTGCACCTGCTGGAGCTGCTGCCCAGCCTGCGGCGGGTGCTGGTCATGGTGCAGGCCGAGGTCGCCGACCGCGTCACCGCCCCTCCGGGCAGCCGCGTCTACGGGGTGCCCTCGGCCAAGGTCGCCTGGTACGCCGGGGCCCGCCGCGCGGGAGCGGTCGGCCGCAACGTGTTCTGGCCCGCCCCCAACGTCGACTCCGGTCTGGTCGAACTCGTCCGCCGCCCGCAGCCCGCCACCACGGCGAGCCGCGAGGAGGTCTTCCGGGTGATCGACGCCGCCTTCGCGCAGCGCCGCAAGACCCTGCGCGCCGCCCTGGCCGGGTGGGCCGGTTCGCCGCCCGCGGCCGAGGCCGCCCTGCGCGCGGCGGGCGTGGACCCCTCGGCCCGGGGCGAGTCGCTGGACGTGACGGCGTTCGCGGCCATCGCCGAGCAGCGTCCGCGGGCCTGAGTCCAGGCGGGCCTGAGTTCTGGCGGGCGGACAGGCCGGGGCACCCGTCCCCGCACGCCTCCGGCGGTTCCACGGGCACCCGGGCAGACAGCGGGATCCGCGTCCGCCCGCATCCGGCAGCCTCCCGGGCATCCGAACGGACGGCAGGGGCCACGTCCGCCGCCGGAGGACAAGCCGCGGGGCGCCTCCCCGTCCCGGTCGGCGCCCCGCGTTTCCCGCGTCCCCAGCGGGTCCCTGTGTTTTCCGTTGTGGCTCTCGCAACCCCCCGCCTCCGGGGGGCGTGTCCGTCACTCCAGGGTGTCGGAGCGGCTCTCCGTGGGGAGCCGGTCGCGCCGGGGCCGGGTGAGCACGCGGGCCGCTCCGGCCGCGCCCAGGCCCGCCAACAGCACCGGCAGCACCCACAGGACGTTGAACTCCCAGTCGCCCGTGCCGCGCATGACGAACCCGACCGCCAGGCCGAGGAACAGCAGGCCCGCGACCAGCGAGCCCCAGTCAGTCCTACGTTCCGCCACGCTTCACCTCCACAACCCCGACCAGTGAGTCGGTGCGCACGTTGATCCGCGGGGCCCCGGCCCCGTCGCCGCCTCGCGACCCCTCATTCCGCGCCCCGGCGTCCGCCGCGGCCCCGTGGACCTCCTCATAGTCCAGGGAGACCCCGAACATGTCGTCCCGCCCGTCACCCGGGCTGAATTCCACGGCTCCCAGGCCGATCTCCGAGTGCACCGCGACCTCCGCGTCCTCGGGCAGGACCAGCTCCACGCGGCCCGCCCCCATCCGCAGCGACACGTCGACGGTCCCGCCGGGCTCCAGGTCCTCCAGCCCGGTCAGGTCCAGGGTCCCCGAGCCCACGGTGAGCCGGTGGTCGCCGGACTCGGCCGCGGCCACCGTGGTCGGCCGCCACGTCTCGTCGCCGATCCGCACCCGGGTCAGGTCGGTCACCGACGCCAGCACCAGCAGCAGAGCGACCCCCGCGCCCATCGGGAGCAGCCCCCGCGGACTGCCCGCCCAGGCGCCGACCAGCGCGTACACGCCGATCACCGCCAGGGACCCGGCCAGGAAGAACACCCCGGTCTCCGGCCCGAGCAGCAGGTCGGCCGTCCGCCCGCTCCACAGCGAGGACGACCAGCCGAACTCCAGCACCGACACCAGGACCGCTCCGGCCACGACCGTCCACAGGGCCAGGGAGGCCAGCGGCAGGCGCCTGCCCTTCGTGCAGGACGGCCCGTCCTCCGCCCCTCCCGCGCCGGACCCTCCCGCCTCGTCGGAAGGCCCCTCCCCGTCCTCGTCCACGACCTCCCCGGCGTCCCGCGCGGCGGTGCGCTCCGACACCACCGCCAGGTCCACCGGCCCCTGCGGCGCGGACGCCCACGGCTGGGCCGGGTTGTAGTAGGTCGCGGTCGGCTCCGGGGACGGCGTCGCGGGCGGCGGGTCCGTGGCCCGCAGGTCCTCGCGCAGCTCGGTGAACGCCGTCCGAAGGTCCACGCCCCGGTTGCGCGCGGCCAGCAGTCCCAGCACCAGGGGCACCGCCAGCACCAGCGTCGACCATCCCAGTCCGCCGACCAGGCTGAACGTCGTCGCGACCGCCAGCCCCACCGCGAGCAGCTTGGGCACCGTTCGCGGCGGGATGCTGCGGTTGAGCATCTGCTCGAACGTCGCCGGAACGCCCTGGGCGTCGCGCATGAGCATCCACGCGGCGATGTAGAGCAGCAGCCCCGCCGCCCCGGCGAACGAGGTCAGCACGAAGGCCGCACGCCACACCACCGGGTCGACCCCGGTGTACCGGCCCAGGCCCGCGCACACACCGGCCAGGACCCGGTCCTCGTCCCCCTTGCGCAGCTCGCGCACGGAGGCCCCGGCGTCCGCCTCCGCCGTACCGGAAGCGGACGCGGCCGGGGCGCCCTCGGGCACCGGGTCGTCAGTCATGGTCACTCACCGCGCTCTCCTCACCCACCCATGGTCACCCGTCACCGCCCACCAGCACATCCGGGACGACCCTGAACCCACCCTGACGGGGGCCCGGCCAGGACCAGGGGCGCGCCCCCGATGTCCGGTCCGCACCGGAGGGGGCATGCTGGACAGCACAGGACCCACGAACGCGGCGGGCGCGTACATCCTCCCCGCCGCACGGACGAAAGCGGTGATCGGGCGGTGGCAGCAACGGCCGCGGACACCCCGCGGCTCACCCGCGCGGTCAGGGGCAGGCTCCTCGGCGGTGTCGCCGCCGGGCTCGCCCGCCACCTGGGCCTGGACCCGGTGGTGGTCCGCCTCGCCTTCATGGCGCTGTCCGTGGGCGGCATCGGCATCGCCGTCTACGCCGCCCTGTACTTCTTCGTCCCCAACGACGCCTCGGAGGAGGAGACCGCCGAGTCCGAGAGCCGCCGCAAGGGCCGCGACCTCTCCCAGCTCGTCGCCTACGTCGGCCTCGCCGCCGGACTCGGCCTCCTGTTCCTGCTCTTCGGCGGCGTCTTCGACCCGCTGCTGTGGTTCGTGGTCTTCGGCGCCCTCGGCGGCATCATCCTCTGGCAGCAGGCCAACCCGTCCCAGCGCGACCAGTGGATGACCAGCACCGTCAGCCGCTCCTCGCCCAAGGGCATCATGCGCGCGGTCGCCGGCGTGCTGCTCGTCGTCGTCGGCGCCATCGGCTTCCTCGTCTTCCAGGAACAGCTCCAGAACGCACGCGCCGGCCTGACCTTCGCCTTCACCGTGCTCGCGGGCATCGCGCTCATCGTGGCCCCCTGGATCATCGGGCTGGTCCGCGAACGCGACCAGGAGCGCCGCGAACGCATCCGCAACGCCGAGCGCGCCGAACTCGCCGCCCACATCCACGACTCCGTCCTGCACACCCTGACCCTCATCCAGCGCCGGGCCGAGGACCCCCGCGAGGTGCAGCGCCTCGCCCGCGTCCAGGAGCGCGCCCTGCGCAGCTGGCTCTACCAGCGGCCCGCCGACGCCGACACCACCGTCTCGCCCGCGCTCGAACGCGTCGCCGCCGAGGTCGAGGAGGAGCACGGGGTCCCCATCGAGGTGGTGTGCGTGGGCGACTGCCCCATGGACGACGCGCTGGCCGCCATGCTCCGCGCCGCCCGCGAGGCCATGGTCAACGCCTCCAAGTACGCCGGGACGGACAGCGTCTCGGTGTTCGGAGAGGTCGACCAGGAGGAGGTCCTGGTGTTCGTGCGCGACCGCGGCGCCGGGTTCGACATGGACGCCGTCCCCGAGGACCGGATGGGCGTGCGCGGCTCCATCCTGGGCCGGATGGAGCGCCACGGCGGCTCCGCGCGCATCCGCACCGGCCCCGGGGAGGGCACCGAGGTGCAGTTGCGCATGCCGCGTGTTCCCGACCTGTAGAGCGCGGACCGGACGGAGGGCGCGGACGGTTTCGTCCAGGCCCCGACACCGGAGCGCCCGCCGCGACCGTCACCGCGACGCCGGAGCGCCCGCCGCCGGGACCGGAGGGCGGCCGAAAGCGGACAGCCCCCGACGCGGGTGACCCCGTCCGCCCCGACGTGGGTAGAGTCCACGGTGTGGCAGACGAGAGCACGACCTTCAGTGGCGGTGACGCGGTCCCCCGCGTCGTGATCGTGGACGACCACCGGCTGTTCCGCAGCGGTGTGCGCGGTGAGCTCGGCGACGCCGTGAACGTGGTCGGCGAGGCCGGTGACGTCGACAGCGCCGTGCATGTCATCGGCGAGAAGCAGCCCGACCTCGTCCTGCTGGACGTCCACCTGCCCGGGGGAGGCGGCGTGGAGGTGCTGCGCCGAGTCCTGGCCCAGCACCCCCAGATCCGCTTCCTGGCCCTGTCGGTCTCCGACGCCGCCGAGGACGTCATCGGCGTGGTGCGCGGCGGCGCCCGCGGCTACGTCACCAAGACCATCTCCGGCAGGGAGCTGGCCGACGCCATCGTGCGCGTGGCCGACGGCGACGCGGTCTTCTCCCCGCGCCTGGCGGGGTTCGTGCTGGACGCCTTCTCCGCGACCGACGCCCCGCCGGTGGACCCCGAGCTGGACCGGCTCACCCAGCGCGAGCGCGAGGTCCTGCGCCACATCGCGCGCGGCTACGCCTACAAGGAGGTGGCCAAGGAGCTGTTCATCTCCGTCAAGACCGTGGAGACGCACGTGTCCTCGGTGCTGCGCAAGCTCCAACTGTCCAACCGCCACGAGCTGAGCCGCTGGGCCACCGCCCGCAGACTGGTCTGATCCCGCCGCCGGGCGGGACCGCTCAGCGCAGCGAGTCGAGCATCCGGCCCAGGAACTCGGCCTCGGCCACGCCCGTGACCACCCGCGCGGGGCGGCGGTCGTCGTCCCGCGGGCGCGGACGCAGGTCCGCCACGGTCATCCCCCGCGTCAGCGTCCCCGCCAGCTCCACCTGCACCGGGGCCTCGAAGGACTCCGTCACCAGGTGCGGGTCCACCAGCACCGCCGCGGCCAGCGGGTCGTGCATCGCGCACTGGCGGACCCCGAAGATCCCCGAGTAGAAGTCGGCGTAGAAGTCCAGGAACGCCGACGTGCGCGCGGCGCGCTCGCCCTCGACCGTTCCCAGCTCCGCCAGCCACTCGGTGGTGGCCACCGTCTTCATGGTGATGTCCAGCGCCACCAGGTCCAGGTCGAACCCGGCCGCGAACACCGCCTCCGCCGCCTCGGGGTCGTTGCTGATGTTGGCCTCGGCGTGCGAGGACACGTTGCCCGCCACACGCACCGCGCCGCCCATCACCACCAGGCGCCGCACCAGCCTCGGCAGCTCCGGCTCCAGGGCCAGCGCGATCGCCAGGTTCGTCAGCGGCCCCACGGCCAGCACGTCGATCTCGCCCGGGTTCTCCCGGACCAGGCGCACCAGCAGCTCCGCCGCGGTCCCCGGCACCGGCCGACCCGCGGGCTCGGGCAGCTCCACGTCCCCCAGACCGTTGCCTCCGTGCACGTGCGCGGCCAGGCGCGGCGGCTGCACCAGCGGACGCGCGGCGCCCACCGCCACCGGGACGTCCGGGCGGCCGTACAGCTCCAGCAGCCGCAGCGCGTTGTCGGCCGTGACGTCCACGCTGTTGTTGCCGAAGACCGCCCCGACGCCGACGATCTCCACCTCGGGCCGAGCGGCCAGGTAGGCGAGCGCGACGGCGTCGTCGATCCCCGGGTCGCAGTCGACGAACACACGCATGCTCAAGGAAACTCCCTCTCAGAACACGAGGGCCCCCGACCGGAGGCCCCTACCGGAACAGCGTAAGACGCCGGTCAGGGCGCTTTTGCCCGACAAACCGGGCCTGTGGGGGTCCGTCCCTGTGGACGGGGGCGGCAGCGTCACCGGGCGGCCGTAACCTGGATGCCGTGTCCTCCCAAGAACAGCTTCTCGAAGGTCTGAACGGTCCCCAGCGCGACGCCGTCACCCACAGCGGCTCCCCGCTCCTGATCGTGGCGGGTGCCGGGTCCGGCAAGACCCGGGTCCTCACCCACCGCATCGCCCACCTCATGGCCGCACGGGGCGTCCGCCCGGGTGAGATCCTCGCCATCACCTTCACCAACAAGGCCGCCGCCGAGATGCGCGAGCGCATCCAGGCGCTGCTGGGCGTGCGCGCCGCCAACAGCATGTGGACCATGACCTTCCACTCCGCGTGCGTGCGCATCCTGCGCAGGGAGGCCGCCCGGCTCGGCTACCCGAGCAGCTTCACCATCTACGACTCCGCCGACTCCGCGCGCCTGATGCAGCTGGTGTGCAAGGAGATGGACCTGGACCCCAAGCGGTTCCCGCCCAAGGCCTTCTCCGCCCAGGTGTCCAACCTCAAGAACGAACTGGTCGACTACGACACGTTCGCCGGACAGGCCCAGACCGAGCAGGAGAAGAAGCTCGCCGAGGCCTACCAGCTCTACCAGCGCCGCCTGCACGAGGCGGGTGCGATGGACTTCGACGACCTGATCATGGTCACCGTCAACCTGTTCCAGATGTTCCCGGACGTCGCCGAGTACTACCGGCGCCGCTTCCGGCACGTCATGGTCGACGAGTACCAGGACACCAACCACGCCCAGTACGTGTTCATCCGCGAACTGGTCGGCGTGGCCGAGGGCTCCGACACCAGCGTGGTGCCGCCCGCGGAGCTGTGCGTGGTCGGCGACGCCGACCAGTCCATCTACGCGTTCCGCGGCGCCACCATCCGCAACATCCTGGAGTTCGAGCGCGACTTCCCCGACGCGCGCACCATCCTCCTGGAGCAGAACTACCGCTCCACCCAGACCATCCTGTCCGCGGCCAACGCGGTCATCGACCGCAACGAGGGCCGCCCGGCCAAGAACCTGTGGTCGGAGCAGGGCGACGGACCGGCCATCGTCGGCTACGTCGCCGACAACGAGCACGACGAGGCCGCCTTCGTGGTCGGCGAGATCGACAAGCTCACCGACGACAGGACGCTCACCCCGAGCCAGGTCGCGGTGTTCTACCGGACCAACGCCCAGTCCCGCGTGTTCGAGGACGTCTTCATCCGCACCGGGCTGCCCTACAAGATCGTCGGCGGCGTGCGCTTCTACGAGCGCAAGGAGATCCGCGACGTCCTCGCCTACCTGCGGGTCCTGGCCAACCCCGAGGACACCGTCAGCCTGCGGCGCATCCTCAACGTGCCCAGGCGCGGGATCGGGGCCCGCGCGGAGGAGTCGGTCGAGCTGTTCGCCGCCCGCGAGCGCATCTCCTTCTCCAGGGCGCTGCGCCGGGTGGACGAGATCCCGGGGATGGCCACCCGCTCGGTCAAGGCGGTGCTCAACTTCACCGCCCTGCTGGAGGAGCTGGAGAAGACCGTGCCGGAGGGCACGCCCGCGGAGATCGTCGAGGCGGTGCTGAGCAAGACCGGGTACCTGTCGGAGCTGGCCGAGTCCAAGGACCTCCAGGACGAGAGCCGGGTGGAGAATCTGGAGGAGTTCGTCGACGTCGCCCGCGAGTTCGAGCACACCTTCGCCGCGCTCCTGGAGGAGGAGCCGACCGAGGACGGGGAGGAGGCCGCCGGGGCCGTCGACCCGGGGACGCCGACCCTGGTCGACTTCCTGGAGCGGATCTCCCTCGTCGCGGACACCGACCAGATCCCCGACGAGGACGACGAGGGCGGTGTGGTCACGCTGATGACCCTCCACGCGGCCAAGGGGCTCGAGTTCCCCGCGGTCTTCCTCACCGGGATGGAGGACGGGGTGTTCCCGCACACCCGCACGCTCGGCGACAAGACGCAGCTGGAGGAGGAGCGCCGCCTGGCCTACGTGGGCCTGACCCGTGCGCAGCGCCTGCTGTACGTCAGCCGCGCCGCCGTGCGCAGCGCCTGGGGGACCCCCTCCTACAACCCCGCCTCCCGTTTCCTGGACGAGATCCCCTCGTCCCTGGTCGACTGGCGCCGCGCCGAGTCCACCCTGGCCGCTCCGCCCAGCCGCAGCATCGGCGGCCGGGGCCCGGGGGGCTTCGGGAGCGGGGGCGGCTTCGGAGGCACCTTCGGCGGCGGCTCCCGGTCGCGCGGAGGAGCGAAGGCGGCCAAGGAGGCGCCCACGCTGAGCGTGGGGGACCTGGTCAACCACGACTCCTTCGGGATGGGCCGGGTGCAGCTGGTCGAGGGAGCGGGGGACAGGACCAAGGCCCGCATCGACTTCGGCGCGGACATCGGCGAGAAGGACTTCCTGGTCAAGTACGCGCCGATCGAGAAGCTCTGAGGCCAGGATCCGGTGAACGTGTCCCGAGCACTCCGGGCCGGGGGTAGAGTTGGGGAAGACCGAGCGAGACGGACGCGGTTCCCGCGGACGGGCCGGTCGACCCCTTCCTCCGAACCACCGTTCCGAGCACTGCTTCGGACCGGTTAGGCTTCGGGAGGCGCT
>ANAW01000254.1:0-25114 GCA_000340945.1 Nocardiopsis synnemataformans DSM 44143
CAGCGTGGCAACCATCTCCACGTGGTGGGTCATCGGGAAGGCGTCGAACGCGCGAAGGTCCACCAGGCGGTACTCGGCCCGCTCGAACGCGGCCAGGTCGCGGGCGAGCGTGGCGGGGTCGCACGAGACGTAGGCCACCCTGCGGGGGCGCGTCCCGGTCAGGGAGCGCACCACCTCGGCGCCCGCACCGGCCCGGGGCGGGTCCAGCACGACCAGGTCGGCGCGCACGTCCGCCCACTCGCGCAGCTGGGCGGCGACGTCGCCCTGCTCGACGCGGACCTGCTCCATGTCCTTGAGGTTGTACCGGGCGTCGCGCACGGCCTCGGCGCCGCTCTCCACGCCCATCGCGCGGCCCTCGGGGCCCACGGCGGCGGCCAGCGCGCCGGTGAACAGGCCCGCCCCGCAGTACAGGTCCAGGGCGGTCTCACCGGGCTTGGGCTCCAGGGCATCCAGCACGGCGGCGGTGAGCACCTCGGCGGCGGCGGGGTGCACCTGCCAGAAGCCGCCCGCGCTGACGCGGTACTCGCGGCCGTTCGCGTTCTCGCGCACGCCTCTGCGCCCGCGCACCTGCTGGACGCGGCCGCCCTTGAACCGGCGCAGCACCGCGCTGGAGGTGCCCAGCTCGGGCAGGACGTCCAGCTTGGCCCCGGTCGGTGTGACGACGACGGCGCGGTCGGCGCAGGCGGCCGAGGCGACGGCCTCCACGTCGCGGACGCCCTCCCACTTGACGTCGGTCACACCGAGCTCGGTCACGCCGGGGTGGGCGATGAGGCAGCGCTCGACGGGCTCGATGTCGTGGGAGCGGTGGCGGCGCAGTCCGGCGTGGCCGTCGGAGTCCACGGCGAAGCGCACGCGGGTGCGCCAGCCAAGGCCGTCGGGGGTGCCGGGCAGCTCCTCCACCACGACCTCGCGCTCGATCCCGGCGATGCGCCGCAGCTGGTCGGCGACGACCTTGCCCTTGAGGGCCCGCTGCGCCTCCGGGGCGGCGTGCTGCCAGTCGCAGCCTCCGCACTTGCCCGGCCCGGCGGCCGGGCAGGGGGCCTGGACGCGGTCCGGGGAGGCCTGGAGGACCTCGACGGCGTCGCCGCGCATGAAGCGGGAGGTCTGCTCGGTGACGCGGACGCGGACCCGCTCTCCGGGCAGGGCGTGGCGGACGAAGACCACCTGGTCGTCGTGGCGCCCCACACACCACCCCCCGTGCGCGACGTCGTCCACGGTCAGCTCGAAATCCTGTCCCACACGGTTCATGGCGGTCGTCCTCAAGAGATGGTCGGGTCACGTGACGGGTGACCCTGCGCGCACAGCCACCAACCGTTCCCAATCTACCTGCCGGAACCCACCCCCCGGGCGGGCCTGTGGACGGCCGGGGCGGCCGAGCGTGTCGGCCGCGTCTGTGCCAAGGTGTCACTGTGCGCACGCGGAACCACGGCGTGCGCGGCGGCTGTCTCGACGGGGGTGCGGACGAGGTGCACATCGTGATCATGGGGTGCGGTCGGGTGGGGTCCACACTCGCGCACACCCTGGTGGACCTGGGGCACACGGTGGCGGTGATCGACCAGGACCCCGAGGCGTTCCGGCGCCTGCGCGGCTCCGTGGCCAAGCACGCGGTCCGGGGCTCGGGCCACGACCGGGAGGTCCTGCTCGCCGCGGGGATCGACCGCGCGGGGGCCTTCGCCGCGGTCAGCAACGGCGACAACTCCAACATCATCTCGGCGCGGGTGGCCCGGGAGGCGTTCGGCGTCGACAACGTGGTCGCGCGGATCTACGACCCCCGCCGGGCCGAGGTCTACCAGCGGCTGGGCATCCCCACGGTGGCGACGGTGCGCTGGACGGCCGACGCGGTCCTGCGCCGGATGGTGCCGGGCGACGGGCGGCTCACCGCCGGGCCGGAGTGGCAGGACGCGTCCGGGACCCTGGCCATGAACGAGCTGAACCTGCCGCGGGGGTGGGCCGGGCGCCGCGTCGCCGACCTGGAGGAGCGGGCGCCGGTGCGGGTGGTCTACCTGACGCGTGGGGGCCGGATCCTCCTGGCCGGATCCGGTGACCTCCTGGAGGAGGGCGACGTCCTGCACGTGGTCGCCCGCGGCCGCGACCTGGACGGGCTGCGGCTGGACGACGAGACGGGGCGTGGGTGAGATGAGGATCGCCATCGCGGGGGCCGGGAGCGTGGGGCGCTCCATCGCCACGGAGCTGGCGGGCAGCGGCCACGACGTGCTGCTGATCGACCGGGACACCCGCGCCATCGGCGTGGACGACCTGCCCCAGGTGGAGTGGCTGCTGGCCGACGCCTGTGAGCTGGCCACGCTGGAGGACGCCCGCTTGGAGGGCTTCGACGTGGTCGTCGCGGCCAGCAGCGACGACAAGGTCAACCTGGTGGTGTCCCTGCTGGCCAAGACCGAGTTCGGGGTGGACCGGGTGATCGCCCGCATCAACGACCCCGACAACGAGTGGCTGTTCACCGAGTCCTGGGGCGTGGACCTGGCGGTCTCCCCGCCGCGGCTGATCGCCGACCTGGTCGAGGGCGTCCCCGAGGAGGACCCGGACGGGGAGGACTCCCTGCCGCCGCTGCCGGGGGCCGAGATCGCCGAGTCGGTGCTGCACGCCGGGAGCCCGTTCGCGGGCGGACCGGAGGGCGCGCTGGCGGAGTCGCTGCCCGAGGGCGTGGCGCTGGTGGCGGTGGTGGGCCCCGGAGGGGTGCGCCCGCCGGACCCCGGCCGGAACCTGTCGGTGGGCGACACCGTGGTGTTCCTGGCCGAGCCCGAGGTCCTGGGGGCACTGGAGTCCCTGCTGGGCTCGGCGGACGACGCCGACTAGCTCCGTTCGCCGTGATCTTGTGCTCATAGCGAGGTCCGAGCGCCGACATCGGCTATAAGTACAAGATCATCGCAGTTCAGAGCCCCACGCACCACACAAGCAGCACTTCGGTCAGGCCGCTAGTCGCTGGCCTCGCCCCGGGCCGAGCGCTCCCGCTCCTCCAGCGGGGTGCGGCCCCGGGCCAGCACCCAGACCATGGCCGCGAACGCCGCGACCTGGAGGGGCCAGCCCATGGCGACCTTGGAGAAGCCCAGGAGGGCGAAGGTGTCGGCCCAGCCGTAGGTGTCGGCCATCCACAGCGGGTACTGCACGAGCACGCGGATCACGCAGGGCAGGACCAGCAGCCAGGTCAGGCGTGAGGCCAGGGTGACCACCGCCGGGTTGGCGCGCCAGGAGGTGAAGTCCTCCTTGTCGCCGATGAACGGGCCGATCATCAGCCCGATCGCGGGCCAGCGCACCAGCACCGACAGGCTCAGCACCACGGCGTAGACGGCGTTGTAGATGATGCCCGGCAGGAAGGCGTCGGCGGCGTTGCCGCTGCGCATGGCGAAGACCGCGGCGATGCCGATGCCGAACAGGCTGGTGAGCACGTACTGCACCGAGGAGCGCTGCACGAGCCGGACCGCGCCCAGGAGCAGGGCCGCGGCCACGCCGAGGATGATCGACAGCCGCAGCTCGGAGGTGATGACGTAGGACATGGTGAAGGTCAGGGTGGGCACCGCCGCCTCGACCATGCCTCGCTTGCCGCCCAGCGCCTTGGACAGCTGGGAGCGCACGAGCGCCTCGACCGTGTCCTCGGTGACCGCCGGGCGGTCCGCCGCCGCGGCGCCCTCCCCGGGGTCCCGCTCCGTGGCGGAGGCGTCCCCGGAAACCGGTGCGTCCGCCGCGGGCGCCTCGGTCCTGTCGTCCGCCCCGGCGGCCGGGGCGGCCCCCTCGGCGGCCCGCTGGTGCTCAGTCATCCTGCTCCTGCTCGGGTTCGGTCGTGGGCGGTCGTCGGTCGTCGCCGCGCGGGGCGTCCAACGCGGTTCCGCACGCCATGATGGCCCAAGCCTATGTGACGTGCGACCGGTCACGGGGTACGCGCGGTGGTCGCGCGGATGCGCTCCGCCCATCTTTGTCCCCTTGGGTCCGGGCTTGTCGCGTGCGGCTTCTCACCCGGCGGCGCGCCCTGGCGGCCGAGGGACGCCTTCCGTACGCTGGCGACCAGACGCCGGAGCCGAGAGCGAGCAGGAGCCCATGCAGACGAGCACGTCCCCTCGCCGGGACCACCTGGAGTTCGCCGCCGCCCTGGACCGGGTGCTGACCCGGCCCGGCGGGTCGCACGTGTGGTCCCCCCACTCGGTGGGCACGGTGCTGGCGCTGCTGGCCACCGGCGCCCGGGAGCGCACCCTGGCCGAACTGGAGGCGCTGCTGGGCGCGGACGTACGGGGCCAGCTGGAGGAGCTGGACGCGGCCGTGGCCGCCGAGCCCGGGCTCGACCTGGCCAGCCTCAACGGCCTGTACGTGCCCGCCGACCTGGAGGTCCTGCCGGGTTTCACGGCCCGGGTGCGCGAGCGGTCCGGAGCCGAGGTGGAGCACGCCGACTTCGAGCACGACTCCGAGGGGGTGCGCTCACGCGTCAACGCCAGGGTGGCGGAGGTGACCCGCGGCCTGATCGAGGAGCTGCTCCCGGCGGGCAGCATCCACCCGGGCGTGCGGCTGCTGCTGGTCAACGCGCTGTGGGTGAAGCTGACCTGGCCCGACCCCTTCGACCCCGACCGGACCCTCGACAAGCCCTTCCACACCCCCTCGGGGAAGCGGAGGGTGCCCACCATGCACCGCTCGGCCCGCCTGCCGCACGCGCGGACGCGGGGGTGGAGCATGGTGAGCCTGGAGGGCGACCACGGCCTGACCCTGGACGTGCTGCTGCCCGACGAGCGCTCCGCCACCCCCGCCCCGGTGACGGCCGACGCGCTCGCGGACCTGTACGGCGGCCGCTCCTCCCAGCAGGTGGACCTGGCCCTGCCGCGCTTCAAGGTGGAGACCGACACCTCCCTGCTCGAACCGCTGGCGGCGCTGGGCGCGCGCGACCTGGCCACGGACGCGGCCCGCTTCGACGGGATCAGCCCGGAGCCGCTGCGGGCCGACGAGATCCTGCACCAGTCGGTGCTGCGGGTGGACGAGAGGGGCGCCGAGGGCGCCGCCGCGACCGCCGTGATGATGCTCCGGGCGGCGGCGGTGGCGCCGAGGCCGGTCAGGTTCACCGTGGACCGGCCGTTCGTGTTCGTGCTGCGCCGCGGCGGGGCGGTCCTGTTCCTGGGCCGCGTCACCGACCCCGTGGACCCGGGCCCCGCCTCCTGACCCCGCCGGGGGCGCACCGCCGTCCGCGCCCGGGGGCGGCGCCTCAGACCTCGAACACCTCGAAGGCGGTGGCGAGGGGGACCCCGGCCCACTCCCCCGCCCGGGCGGCTGCCTGGGGCAGGAAGGACTTCTGGTCGAACCCCTCCAGGTTGGCCAGGTAGACGGCGTGGGCGTCCAGCGACGCCACGCCCGCAGCCAGGTCGGACTCGCTCAACTCGACGTAGTGGGCGGCCAGGGGCGAGGCCCCGAAGGCCACGAAGCGCACGCCCGACCACGGCTGGAGGCCCTCCTCCAGCTGCTCGCGGAACACCCACCGGTTGGCGGCGTCGCGGACCGCGTCCAGCAGGGCAGGGCCGAGCACCCGGTGGTCGGCGTGGTTGAGGGCGCCCGAGCCCGGGAAGTGGTCGCGGAAGTTGATGGAGACGACCACGTCGGGGCGGTGGCGCCGGATCGCCCCGGCCAGCGCGGCGCGCAGCGGCAGCCCGTACTCCAGGGTGCCGTCGGGGAAGTCGAGGAACTCCACGGTGCCCGCGCC
Organism: Nocardiopsis synnemataformans DSM 44143; assembly: GCA_000340945.1. Lineage (GTDB taxonomy): Bacteria > Actinomycetota > Actinomycetes > Streptosporangiales > Streptosporangiaceae > Nocardiopsis > Nocardiopsis synnemataformans. Next base: position 5,690 of record ANAW01000254.1, read on the forward strand.
GACGGCCGCCGCCGAGGCGCGCTGCTCGGCCATGCGCAGTGGCGCGCACTCCTCGGGGGCGATGGTGTCGATCCCCGCCTCGCCCCGGGTGACCAGCAGTTCCACCACGTCCTTGCCCTGGCCGGTCCAGCGGGCGATCGCGGAGGAGCTGCCGAACTCCAGGTCGTCGGGGTGGGCCACCACCGCCAGGGCTCGGTTCCAGTCCTCGGGGAGCGGCCGGGGCGCGCTGTTCTCCGTCGTCTGCGTCATGTGCCACAGACTACGGAAGACGGCGCGCCCTGCCCGGCGCCTCCCCGGCGGTACGGGGCCCTGACGGGGCCCTGCTCCCGGAGGTCCTACTCCCCCGGACCGCCCGCGGCGCCGCCGGGCTGACCCGGCTGGCCGCCGGCCCCGCCGGGCTGCGCGCCGGGCGCGGCGCCGTTGGGAGAGCGGCCCGCGTTGCCGCGCTGGGCCGCCTGCTGGGCGGCGCGCGTCTTGGCGGCCTCGGCCATCTTCTCCTGGATCTGCTTGGGCACGGTGATGGGCAGCAGCTCGCTGGGCGGCACCGGGTGGTCTCCGCGCACCACCACGATGTTGGAGAAGAGGTGCTCGACCTCGGCCATCACCTCGGGCTTGGAGGCGCCCTCGCCGCGGATCACGCCGCGCAGCACCCAGCGCGGCCCGTCCACGCCGATGAAGCGCACCCGCTGGGCGAGCTGCTTGCCGTCCTCGGTCGTGCGGCCCTTGACCGGGACGAGGGCCTTGAGCTCGGGGCCGAAGGTGCCGTCGTGCTCCTCGGCCTTGCCGCCCTGCTTGACGACCTGCTCGCGCAGCTCCTCGCGCATCTCGTCCCACAGCCCCGAGGACTTGGGCGCGGCGAAGGGCTGCACCTGCAGGGCGCTCTTGCCGCGCACCAGCGTGACGCCGATGATCTTCTGCTTGCCCTGGGCGTCCTGGGCGACGTTCACCTGGATCTCGGTGCCCTGCTCCATGGGCAGCTGCATGCTGCCCAGGTCCATCCGGTTGGCCTCGGGGGCGTCCTCGGTGGAGTCCCACGGCCCGGAGGAGCGGTGGCGGTCCGCGTCCTTGGGCTGCTGCTCCCGGGAGCGCTCCGGCTCGATCTCGTTGCCGAAGGAGACCGCTCCGGCGGCACCCTCACGACTGGGCGCGGCCTCCGTCCCCGTTCTCTCGGTCTCTTCGTCCCGCTTCTTGCGGCGGCGTCCGAACACGCCTTCACCTCTTCGCTTCCGTCGGTCCCGGATGACTCCGGGGATTCGGGGCGCCGTCACCGCTGTGCGGCGTGCCCCCCGGTCGAACCGAAACCACCCGTTCCCCGCGCCGACTCCGGGAGGGAGTCGGCCTCGACGAACACCGCCCGTTCCACGCGCTGGACCACCAGCTGCGCGATCCGGTCGCCCCGGGCCAGCTTCACCGGGGTGTCCCCGTCGGTGTTGATCAGGGTCACCCTGATCTCGCCGCGGTACCCGGCGTCGACCGTGCCCGGCGCGTTGACGATCGTGACTCCGCAGCGCGCCGCGAGGCCCGAGCGCGGGTGCACGAAGGCCGCGTACCCGTCGGGCAGGGCGATCGCCAGGCCGGTGGGGACCGTGGCCCGCTGCCCGGGGTCCAGGGTGACGTCGACGGCGGTGTACAGGTCCGCGCCCGCGTCACCGGGATGGGCGTACTCGGGCAGGGGGAGGCCGGGGTCCAGGCGGTGGACCGTGACAGGGATCCGTCCGCCTTCCAGGGATGTGGTACTCACATCGGCCGAGCCTATCGCTCCCCGGGCGATGAGCCGGTGTCCAGCACCGCCGGTACGCGAATGGGGGCGGCCTCCGGTGGCCGCCCCCGCTCCGCGCCTCTTCGGCGCCCTACTCCGCGGGGGCCTCGGGCAGGGTCACCTCGACGGTGAGCTCGGCGTCGTCGGTGGCGCGGAAGTCGACCCCGGCGGCGCGGCCCGCGGCGGCGATGTCGCCGCTGGCGGCGCGGGCGGCGTCGACCCGCTTGCCCGAGACGCTGACGTGCTCGACCTCGGCCCGCATGGACAGCTTGGCCTCGGACTTGGCCTTGCGCACGGCGCGCAGCACCTCGGCGGTGGCGGCCAGGACGGCGGGGTCGCCGTCGGCCGCGGCGGCGCGGTACTCGGCGGTGTCGGGCCAGCGCTGGGCGTGGACCGAGCCCTCCTGCCACCAGCTCCAGACCTCCTCGGCCACGAAGGGCACGAAGGGGGCGAAGAGCCTGTGCAGGGCGCCCAGGGCGACCAGCAGCGCGGCGCGGGCGGAGGCGCCCTCGGCGGACTCGGTGTCGTAGGCGCGGGTCTTGACCAGCTCCAGGTAGTCGTCGCAGAAGTCCCAGAAGAAGCGCTCGGTGCGCTCCAGGGCCCGGGTGTGGTCGTAGGCGCGGAAGGCGGAGGTGGCGTCCTCCACGACGTCGGCCAGCGCGGCCAGCATCGCCCGGTCCAACGGCTGGATCACGTGGGCGGGGTCGGCGGCGGCGGCGCCCTCACCGGCCACGGACATGACGAACTTGCTGGCGTTGAGGATCTTGATGGACAGCCTGCGGCCGACCTTCATCTGGCCCTCGTCCATGGCGGTGTCGGTGCCCAGACGGCCGCTGGCGGCCCAGTACCGGACCGCGTCGGAGCTGTACTTCTCCAGCAGCGCCAGCGGGGTGACGACGTTGCCCTTGGACTTGGACATCTTCTTGCGGTCGGGGTCCAGGATCCAGCCGGAGATGCCGGTGGTGCTCCAGGGCAGGGTGCCGTTCTCGAAGTGGGCCCGGACCACGGTGGAGAACAGCCAGGTGCGGATGATGTCCTGGCCCTGGGGCCGGTAGTCCATGGGGAACACGCGCCGGTACAGGTCCGGGTCGCGCTCCCAGCCGGAGGCGATCTGCGGGGACAGCGAGGAGGTCGCCCAGGTGTCCATGACGTCGGGGTCGCCCATGAACCCGTCCGCCCGCCCGCGCTGGTCCTCGGTGTAGCCCTCGGGCGCCTGCGAGCTGGGGTCGACGGGCAACTGGTCCTCGGCGGGGACGATGGGCTCGTCGTAGCGCGGGTTGCCGTCGGCGTCCAGCGGATACCAGACCGGGAAGGGCACGCCGAAGAAGCGCTGGCGGCTGATCAGCCAGTCGCCGTTGAGGCCCTCGACCCAGTTCTCGTAGCGGGCGCGCATGTGCTCGGGGTACCAGGTGAGCTCGCGTCCGCGCCGCAGGAGCTGCTGGCGCAGGTCCTCGTCCCCCCCGCCGTTGCGGATGTACCACTGGCGGGTGGTGACGATCTCCAGGGGCTTGTCGCCCTTCTCGTAGAACTTCACCGGGTGGGTGATGGGCGCGGGCTCGCCGACCAGGTCGCCGCTCTCGCGCAGCAGGGCGACGGTGCGCTCGCGCGCGGTGTGGACGGTGGCGCCCACGAGCGTGTCGTAGGCCTCGCGGGCCGCGCCGCTCTCCAGCCCCTTGGGCGGGTCGGCCATGATGCGGCCGTCCCAACCGATGATCGGCCGGGTCTCCAGCTGGAGCTCACGCCACCAGGTGACGTCGGTGGTGTCGCCGAAGGTGCAGATCATGGCGATGCCGGACCCCTTCTCGGGGTCGGCGAGGCGGTGGGCCCGCACCGGGACCTCGACGCCGAAGACCGGGGTGCGCACGGTGGTGCCGAACAGGTCCTGGTAGCGCTCGTCGTCGGGGTGAGCGACCAGGGCGACGCAGGCGGCCAGCAGCTCGGGGCGGGTGGTCTCGATGTGGACCGGGGTGCCGTCGGGCTTGTGGAAGGCGACCTTGTGGTAGGCGCTGGGGCGCTCGCGGTCCTCCAGCTCGGCCTGGGCGACCGCGGTGCGGAACGTGACGTCCCACAGGGTGGGCGCCTCGGACATGTAGGCCTCGCCGCGGGCCAGGTTGCGCAGGAAGGCGCGCTGGGCGGCGGCGCGGGAGTTGCCGTCGATGGTGGCGTAGGTGTGGCGCCAGTCGACGCTCAGCCCGAGGCGGCGCCAGATGGACTCGAAGACCTTCTCGTCCTCGGCGGTGAGCCGGTCGCACAGCTCGATGAAGTTGCGCCGGGAGACGGGGACCTGCCGCTTGGGGTCGGGCTTGGCGGGCGGCTGGAAGTCCGGGTCGTAGGGGATCGACGGGTCGCAGCGCACGCCGTAGTAGTTCTGGACGCGCCGCTCGGTCGGCAGGCCGTTGTCGTCCCAGCCCATGGGGTAGAAGACGGCCTTGCCGTTCATGCGCTGGAAGCGCGCGACGGTGTCGGTGTGCGTGTAGGAGAACACGTGGCCGATGTGCAGCGAGCCCGACACCGTGGGCGGCGGGGTGTCGATGGAGTAGACGTCCGCGCGGTCGGCCGTGCGGTCGAAGTGGTAGACGCCGGACTCATCCCATACGTCGACCCACTTCGCCTCGATACCGTCCAGCGAGGGCTTGTCGGGCATGCGGAAGGAATGAGAGCCGTTGGTCATGGGGCAATGGTAGTGCTCTCCGGGCCGTGGTCGCTCCGGGTTTCGGGCCGTCACAGCGGGGGTTCGGCGCCCCTCTGGCACGCTGGCGCGGGGTTGGCCCCTGACTCCCGCGGACGGACGTGAAAGGATCTCCCCGTACGCACGGGAGGGTGTGCGCAGGCCGCGCATCCTCCGTACACCCCAACGGAAACGGTGAAGGATTCGATGGCTAAGAAGGACGGCGGTGACTTCGGCCCCGCCCTCGTGGGCTTCGCGGCCGGGTTCGCCGCGCAGTACGTCATGCGCCAGGCCCTGAACTTTGCCTGGACCCGCGTGACCGGCGAGGAGCCGCCCACGGACGTGGACTCCCCCGACATCAGCCTCGGCACGGCGCTGGGCTGGGCCGTGGTGGCCGGTGTCGGCACCGAGGTGGCCCGGGTTCTGGCCGTGCGCGCCGCCCGCGCCAAGATGTTCGGGGCGGGCCCCGGCGAGCTGGAGGTCTGACGCCGCAGAGGCGACGACGGCGGGCGGCCGACCGCACCGGGGGTGTGGTCGGCCGTCCGCCGTCGTGTTCCACCGCGCTCCCCTTCGGGAGCCCGGAAGGCCTCACGCGCTCCCGCCGGACGGCGGTGGGGTCCGACCGTGCGAACGGGAGCCGCCCGGGACGGGACGGTTCAGGGGCCGTCCCGTCCGATCAGGCGCACTCCTTGCAGACCAGCTGACCGGCGCGCTGCTCGGCGAGCTGGCTGCGGTGGTGCACCAGGAAGCAGCGCGAGCAGGTGAACTCGTCGGCCTGGCGCGGGAGCACGCGCACCGCGAGTTCCTCGCCCGACAGGTCGGCACCGGGCAGTTCCATGCCCTCGGCGACCTCGTCGGGGTCGACGTCGATCGTGCCGGTGCCCTTGTCCACACGCCGCGCCTGCAACTCCTGGAGGCTGTCCTCGTTGATGTCCTCGTCAGTCTTGCGCGGGCTGTCGTAGTCGGTGGCCATCTCTGCTAACTCCATCCCCCTCGTTCAGTGCCTCGTCGCGCGGGTGTAACGCTTGAGAGACCTTGGTTGTGCCCGGTTCGGCCGATGAGTTTTCCCGATGTCGGCGGACCGTGTCCCCTCCCGGGCCACTGTCCACAGGTCAGCAGTACTTTCACGGCTTTGTGACCGAAGGCGGCCACGTGTGGCTGCGCCGGGGTCGCTCGCCCCCCTGTGTACTACCCAACGTCGGGTGCCTCGTAGACCTGGGAAATCCGTTTTCGCCCACTCCGGACAAAGCGCGGGACACTCCCCCAAGGGCGGACGAAAAGCAGGACATGCCCACGTCAGGAGGGATTCCCTCCGTGTCCACGCCCGGGGAAGCATACCCACCCGGGGTCGGCACCCGTGACACGGGTCGGCGTGTCATCGGACACGTATAGATACCACGAAGACCGGCCAAACGCAGCTTGGCCCGGTGGGCGGGTTCAGCGCCGCTCCGCGCCCTCTCCCGATGCCAGGGGCAGGCGGACGGTGATGACCAGCCCTCCCCCGGCGCGCGGCCACGCGGTGACCGCGCCCTCGTGCGCGCGCACCACGGACCGGACGATGGACAGGCCCAGGCCCGCGCTGCGGCCCGAGCCCACCCGGTCGCCGGAGCCGCGGCGGAACGGCTCGAACAGGCCCTCGATCTCGTAGGCCGGGATGACCTTGCCGGAGTTCTCCACCTGGACGGCGGGCATGCCCTCGTAGATCCCGCTGCGCACGGTGATCTCGCCCCCCTCGACGTTGTACTTGAGGGCGTTCTCCACCAGGTTGCCCACGAGCCGCTCCAGCAGGACGGGGTCGCCGACCACCGCGGCGGGGCGCAGGTCCTGGCGCAGGCTCAGGCCGGAGTCGGCCACCGGGCCGCTGAGCTGGCTGAGCACCGTCCCGGCCACCTCGCCCAGATCGACCTTGGCGCGGACCTCCAGCTCGCGGTCGCTCTTGGCGAGCAGGAGCAGGCCCTCGATGAGGCGCTCGTGGCGGGCGTTGGTCTCCAGCAGGGTCTGTCCGACGCTCTTGAGGTCGGCTGAGACGTCGGGGGCGCTGAGCGCCACCTCCAGCAGGGTGCGGTTGATCGCCAGCGGCGTGCGCAGCTCGTGGGAGGCGTTGGCGACGAAGCGGCGCTGGCCGTCGAAGGCGCGGTCCAGGCGCTCCAGCATGCCGTCGAAGGTGTCGGCGAGCTCGCGGATCTCGTCGTCGGGCCCGGACAGGGCGATGCGCTCGTGCAGGGAGCGCTCCGACAGGCGGCGGGCGATGCGGGTGATCTTCTGGAGCGGGGACAGCGCCCTTCCGGCCACCGCGTAGCCCAGGGCGACCGCGAGCAGGCCCACCAGGAACAGCGCGAGCAGCGAGAACCGGGTGACGTGCGTGAGCACCTGCTCGATGAGGTCCCTGTGCGCCCGCAGCTCCGCGAAGCTCTGCTCGACCAGGAGCGCGTTGAGCAGGACCGCGACGATCAGGTAGTTGACCAGGACCAGAACGGAGCCCGCGGCGAAGAACAGCATCCCGTAGATGAGGGTGAGCCGCGCGCGCAGGCTGAGGTTGTCGGTGAAGTGCTGGACCCGGGTGGCGGCCGCGGAGCGTTCGGTCCCCGCACCCTCGGGCGTCAGGGTGTTCAGGCGCCGCCACGTACCGGTGTCGCCGGGGCGGGTGGGCTCGACCTGCCCCGGTTCGGTCCGCTCCGCCGGTCTCACAGCCGGTACCCGGCGCCGGGGACGGTCTGGATGACGGGCGGGTCGCCGAGCTTCTTGCGCAGGGTCATGACGGTGACGCGGACGACGTTGGTGAAGGGGTCGGCGTTCTCGTCCCAGGCCTTCTCCAGCAGCCCCTCGGCGCTGACCACGGTCCCCTGGGCGCGCATGAGCACCTGGAGGACGGCGAACTCCTTGGGCGTGAGGGTGACCTCGCGGCCGTCGCGGTGGACGCGGTGGTTGGCCGGGTCGAGCGTGATGCCGTGGCGCTCCAGGACCGGGGGCAGCGGGGGCGCGGAGCGGCGGCCGAGGGCGTGGACCCTGGCAATGAGCTCGGCGAAGGCGAAGGGCTTGGCCAGGTAGTCGTCGGCGCCGATGGTGAGGCCCTCGACCTTGTCCTGGACGCCGTCGGAGGCGGTGAGCATCAGGATGCGGCCGTTGTAGCTCTCCTGGACCAGGGTGCGGGCCACGTCGTCGCCGTGGGTGCCCGGCAGGTCCCGGTCCAGCACGACGACGTCGTAGTCGTTGACCGCGGTGTACTCCAGGGCGGCGTCGCCGTCGTAGACCACGTCCACGGCCATCGCCTCGCGCCGCAGTCCTACCGCCACTGCGTCGGCCAGGACGCGTTCGTCTTCGACCACGAGTACGCGCACGTTGTCCTTCTCGAGCGTTGGTCCGCAAAGAAAGGGGGCCGCTGCCGGCGCATCCCCCAACACACCGGCAGCGGCGTTCTTGGTCCCGGCCGCGTCATCCGTTCTTTCACAGTCGGGGTAAGGAGACGGTAAACCCGTCGGGGCGGTTTCGCGAACCGCCCGCTCTCCTCGCCCCGTGTGAACGCGGGCGCTGGGCCGGGAGCTTCACGCTCCCCTGAGCACGGGGAGCCGCTGCCGGCGAATCCCCCAACCGCCGGCAGCGACTTAACCCCGCACATCTCAAATCTGACACATCAAGAATAAGAAACAAGTAAGCACCAGCCCTCCCGGGAAAATGTGTCATGGGACACCCTTGTCCGACACATGGTGTAATCCGCACCGATGGCCCGGCGCCACGGCACGGCGCGGCGGCTCCCGCCCGGGGGCGGTCGCCCGGAGGCGTGGGCGACCGGGGCTTGGATCACGGAAGGATCACACCGGGATCCGGTGGTTTGGGCCGAGGTGCGGCGGGGGTACAGAAGGAAGATGCGCGCGTGGACACCGGCCCCGGGCCGGACCGCGACGTGCACGCATGTCACAGGGACGTGACACTTCGACCGTGCGGGCGCCATGGCGTGCGCGAACGGATTCCGCGCCGGAGCACCGCCGTGCCCCGGCGCTTACCCCTGGAAGAGGTGCAATGGGCGAGTTCCTCGCGGAGATCAAGGTCCGTATCAACGAGACCTACCGGTCGTTCCAGGCTGCTCAGGCGGCCGGAGACGACTTCCTCGCCGACACGCATGCGTCGGAGCTCGAGGACCTGTACCGCATCGCGGCTCGCAACGGCGTCGACACCTGCGCCTGAGAAGCACGGGAAGCGCTGACACGAGAAGCGCTGAGGGGCGCGGTGGGCACTCGGCCCGCCGCGCCCCTCCTGTGTTGCGGGGGCCGGTCCCCGGCGGCTGCCGCGGGGCGTCGGCCCCCTGTCAGCCGTCGGTGTCGGCGCCCAGCGGGGCCAGGAGGTCCTCCAGGGCGCCGTAGAGCTCCGGGCGGGCCGCGATGACCAGGTCGTTGCTGGGCGGCCCCGAACGCGGGCCTCCCAGCCGCAGACCCGCCTCGCTCGCCACCAGGCCCGGGGCGCACCAGTCCCAGGGGTGGAGGCCGCGCTCGTAGTAGGCGTTGCAGCGGCCCACCGCGAGCCCGGTCAGGTCCACCGCGGCCGACCCGCCGCGGCGGATGTCGCGGATGTGCGGGACCACCTCCAGCAGGACCCTGGCCTGCTGGACGCGGCGCTCGGGGAAGTACCCGAAGCCGGTGGCCACCAGGGCCTGCTCCAGCGGCACGGCGGGCGGGGCCTCCAGGACGCGGCCGTTCAGGCGCGCGCCGCCGCCGAGCACCGCCTCGTAGGCCTCACCGAGCCGGGGGACGTTCACCGCGGCGGCCACCACCACGCCGTCGACCTCCGCGGCGACGGACACGGCCCAGTCGGAGCGGCCGTAGAGGTAGTTGACGGTGCCGTCGATGGGATCGACGACCCAGCGCACCCCGCTGGTGCCGCCCTCGCCGCCGCCCTCCTCGCCCAGGAACGCGTCGTCGGGCCGCGCGGCGAGCAGGCGGGCCCGGATGAGCTCCTCGGTGGCCCGGTCCATCTCGGTGACGACGTCGGTGGGGCTGGACTTGGTGTCGAGCACGGTGATGCCCGCCTGCCCCTTGGCGGCGAGCTCCCCCGCCTCCGCGGCCACGCTCACGGCGAGGTCGCGCAGGCTCTCGCGGTCGGGCGCGGCGTGGGTGGTACTCACTGGCTGTCCTCCGTGGCGTGGTGTCGCGCGCCGGGGTGCGTCCCGGACGCGGGTCCGGCCGGGTCCGCGGTCGCGGCCCCGGCCGGTCGTGCGGGGGTTCAGAGCAGTTCGGGCCTGCTCCACTCCTTGCCGTGCACGTGGTGGTCGAGGAAGGCGAAGACCGTCTCGTACCAGATCCGGGCGTTCCCGGGGGTGAGGATCCAGTGGTTCTCGTCCGGGAAGTACAGGAACTTGGCGTCCACCTCGTGCAGCAGCAGGTCGCGCCACAGGCGCAGGCCCTCGGAGATGGGCACCCGGTAGTCCTTGTCGCCGTGGATGACGAGCATCGGGGTGCGGATGTCGGCCGCGTGCAGGTGCGGGGAGTTGAGGGTGTAGCGCTCGGGGCGCTCCAGCGGGGTGCCGAACTCGCGCTCCCACACCGGCGGGTAGTCGGTGGTGCCGTTGAAGCCGTCCAGGCCCCACAGGGAGGCGTGGGAGACGATGGCCCTGAACCGGTCGGTGTGCCCGGCGATCCAGTTGGCCATGTAGCCGCCGAAGGAGCCGCCCATCATGGCGGTGCGCTCGGCGTCGATGTCCTCGCGCGCCTCGGCGGCGTCGGTGACGGCCATGACGTCGGCGAAGGTGCGCGGCCCCCACCGGCCCCAGGCGCGGCGGAGCATGTCCTGGCCGTAGCCGGTGGACAGGGCGGGGTCGGGCAGCAGGACGGCGTAGCCGCGCGCGGCGAGCAGCCACGGGTTCCAGCGCCAGGACCAGCCGTTGAAGCTCATGTAGGGGCCGCCGTGGACCCAGAGCATGAGCGGGGCGGGTGAGTCGGCCGAGGCCTCCTCGGGCAGCACCAGCCAGGAGCGGATCGGGGTGCCGTCGTCGGCGGTGGCCTCGATCTCGGTGAGGGTGCCGGGCATGGTCAGCTCGGAGCCGGGGGTGCGCAGGCGCACGGGCTGGCCGTCGGTGGCGTCGGCGTCCAGGCGCACGGGCGCGGGCGGGGCGTCCCAGGCGTCGCGCAGGGCGTAGACGTAGCGGCCGTCGGGGGACGGGTTGAGGTTGCCGTAGGCCCCGTGGTCGCCGGTGAGGCGGGTGAGCGCGCCGCTGGCCAGGTCGATCCGGAAGACGGGGCGGCGGCCGTTCTGGTCGGCGACGAGGAACACCGCGCCGGAGTCGGCGGCCCAGGCGAGCTCGCGGGGCCACAGCTCGTGGCCGGGAAGGAGGTCGCGGCCCTGTCCGGTGGCCAGGTCGACCAGCCAGGCGGTCTCGTCCCGGGGTTCGCCGTCGTAGTCGCCCTGGGAGCCGCGCACGAGCAGGACGTGGCGGCCGTCGGGGGAGACGAGCGGGTTGCCGAAGTCGTGTTCGGGGTCGGTGGCCAGGGTGCGGCGTTCGCCGGTGGCGGTGTCGACGGTGACGACGTCGCAGCGCCGGGCGCCGCGGCCGACGGACACCTGCCACTCGGTGACCAGGGTGGCGCCGTCGGGGGTGAGCTCACCGCTCGCTCCCAGGAGCGCCATCCCGGCGTCGGGGGTCAGGTCCCGCGGGTCGCCGAGCCGGGAGTCCTCGTCGGCGGGCGGTTCGGCGACCAGGTAGCGGGGGTGGCCGGGGCCGATGTCGCTGTCCCAGGAGCGCACGGGCAGCGCCTCGTGCAGGATGGCGGTGACCCCGGCCTCCTCGCGGGCCTTGCGCGCCTCCCTGTCGCTCTCCTCGTCCTCGCTGCGGGGGAGGGTGTCGGCGGTGAGGGCGACCAGCCCGGAGTCGCGGGCGACCGTGAAGGAGCCGATGCCGCCGGGGCGGGAGGCGACCTGGCGGGCCTCGCCGCCGTCGGCGGGCAGGAGCCACAGGGCGGTCCGGGCCTTGGCGTCGGCCTCGGCCTCGGGGTCGGGGCGGCCGGTGGTGAACAGGACCGAGCCGTCGGGGAGGAAGCCGACGCCGCCCTCGCCGCTGGCCGAGCGGGTGAGGCGCCTGGGGGCGCGCCCGCCCTCGGACTCGGGGGCGGTGTCGATCTCCCACAGGGCGCTGCGGAAGGACTTGGCGTCGGGGGCGATGCCGCTGACGGGCGCGACCAGACGGGTTCCGTCCGGTGACAGGCGCAGTCCGTTGACGCGGCGAAGTCGGACGTACTCCGGCAGTTCATACCAGGAACGGACCAAGACACATACTCCCTGAACGTCGACGTGTGGTCGGGGCGGACACTGTCGAGCGGGCCGTGGGGCAACTGTGGTTCCCCGCCCTCCCGCGGGCGGTGTCAGCAGTGTTTACTCACCTTCCCACACGTCCGGGGCGGCGGTTCCGGCCGGGGCGCGGGTCCCGTGAGGGGTCGCGGGAGACCCTCCACTCCAGGATGGCCCGCCGCGGACCGCCGCACAAAGGCCTTTTCCGGACCTGTGGACAACCCCGCGGCGGCCGGTGTCCGGGGACCGCCGCGGCCGGCGGCGGGAGTCCCGTCGACCGGGCGGTTCAGCGCCTCAGGCCGGGCACGAGCAGTCGGTGCAGCGCGGGAGGGAGCTCAGGCGCCGGGGCTCGGCCCTTTCGGCGTACTCGCGGACCAGGTCGGTCACCATGGACACGAACGCGGGGTGCGTGCCGGGGCTGAGCGCGCGCTCGTAGCCGATGCCGAGCTTCTTGGCGGTGTCGCGGGCCTCCACGTCGAGGTCGAACTTGACCTCCATGTGGTCGGAGACGAAGCCGTGCGGGACCACGACCACGGCGGGCGCGCCCTCGGCGGCCAGCTCCTCCATGCGGTCGTTGACGTCGGGCTCCAGCCAGGGCTGGCTGGGCGGGCCGCTGCGGCTCTGGTAGACGACCTCGTGCGGGTAGTCGCGGTCGAGTCGCCCGACCACCAGGCGCGCCACCTCGGCCAGCTGGGCGCCGTAGGCGCCCTCGGGGCCGAAGGCCTGGCCGGGGCCGCCGCTGGCCTCGGCCATCGTCGTGGGGATGGAGTGCGCGGAGAAGAGCAGGTGCGCGCCCTCGCGCTGTCCGTCGGGCAGGGCGTCCAGGGCGGCGCGGGTGTGCTCGACCAGCGGCTCGACGAACCCGGGGTGGTCGTAGAAGGGCCGGATGAGGTCCACCTCGGGGGCGTCCTCGCCCAGCGCGGCGCGGGCGCGGGCGATGTCCTCCTCGTAGGCGGTGCGGCTGGACCAGTTGCAGTACGCGGAGGTGGGCAGCGCCAGGATGCGGCGCACACCGTCCTCCTTCATCCGGGCGAGGGTGTCGGTGAGCATCGGGGCCCAGAACCGGTTGCCCCAGTAGACGGGCAGGTCGATCCCGTTGGCGGCGAAGTCGGCGGTGACCGCGGCGAGCAGGTCGCGGCACTGCTGGTTGATCGGGCTGACACCGCCGAAGAGGAAGTAGTGCTCGCCGACCTCGGCGAGCCGTTCACGGGGGATGTTGCGGCCCCGGGTGACGTTCTCCAGGAACGGGATGACCTCGTCCTCCCCCTCCGGGCCGCCGAAGGAGATCAGCAAAAACGCGTCGTAGTAGCTCACAGCTCTTATGAAACCAGCTCCGCCGGACCCGCTCGCGCGACCCCCCGGGTGCGTGTCCTGTGGTCTTGGCCTCCCCGCGCCCCGGGGCCGCGTGCGGGGGCACCCGGCTCCGGCCGCGCGGGTGACCGGTCGGTAATGTCACCGCATGACAGATGTGACGTGGCACACATGGGCGGGCACCCACCAGGCCCGCCCCAGGCGCACGGCGGCTCCGGGGAGCACCGCGGAGGTCGCCGCGGCGGTCTCCTCGGCCGCCGCCGAGGACCTGCGGGTCCGCATGGTCGGCACGGGTCACTCCTTCACCGACGTGGCCGTCACCGACGGCCTCCTCCTCTCCCCCACCTCCCTGACCCGGGTGCGCTCGGTCGACCCCGCCGCGGGCACGGCCACCGTCGAGGCGGGCCTGCCCCTGTGCGACTTCAACGACGTGCTGGCCGGACACGGGACGGCCCTGGCCAACATGGGCGACATCGCCGTGCAGACCATGGCGGGCGCGGTGCAGACCGGCACCCACGGCACCGGCCGGGACGCGGGCGGGCTGGCCGCCCAGGTGGTCGGCATGGAGATGGTGCTCGCCGACGGTTCGGTGGTGGAGTGCTCGGCCGAGCGGGAGCCGGAGCTGTTCCACGCGGCGCGGGTGGGCCTGGGCGCGTTCGGCGTGGTCACCGCGCTGACCATGGCGGTGCGCCCGGCCTTCCTGCTGCACGCGCGCGAGGAGCCGATGCGGCTGGGGGGGGGGGGGGGNGCCTGCCGGAGCTGCGCGCCGACAACGACCACTTCGAGTTCTTCTGGTTTCCGCACACCGGCAACACCAACACCAAGCGCAACAACATCAGCGCGGGTCCGGCCGAGCCGCTGTCGCCCTTCCGGGCGTGGCTGGACGACGAGTTCCTGTCCAACACGCTCTTCGAGGGCGTCAACCGGGTGTGCCGCCGCTTCCCCCGCGCGGTGCCCGCGGTGAACCGGATCAGCTCGCGCGCGCTGTCGGCGCGCAGCTACACCGACGCCTCGTACCGGGTGTTCGCCTCGGTGCGCGACGTGCGGTTCGTGGAGATGGAGTACGCGATCCCCGCCGAGCACCTGGCGGACGTGCTGCGCGAGGCCGGGTCGATCGTGGACCGGGGCGGCCACCGGGTGAGCTTCCCCGTGGAGGTGCGCTTCGCCCCGGCCGACGACGTGTGGCTGTCCACCGCCTACGGGCGCGACACCGCCTACGTGGCGGTGCACATGTACGGGGGGACCCCCTACGAGGCCTACTTCGCCGACCTGGAGGCGCTCTTCACCTCCGTGGACGGGCGCCCGCACTGGGGCAAGGTGCACACCCGCGACCGCTCGTACCTGGAGGGGGTCTACCCGATGCTGGACCGGGCCCTGGCGGTGCGGGACCGCGTGGACCCCGGGCGCCGGTTCGGCAACGCCTACCTGGAGCGGGTGCTGGAATAGCCGGGTCGGACGGCGGCCCGGGGCCGCCGTCCGTGCGGGCCGGTGGCGGCACCGGCGACCGGGCGGGCCCCCGAGCGCCCCGCCCGGGAGCCGGTCACATCGGCCGCGCCCGGGGGGTCATCCCCGTGACGCCACGCCGAGGGGAACGTGAGAGATGGACGAGGACGCACGGCTGGCCGGACGCTTCGAGGAGCACCGGCCCCGTCTGCGCGCGGTGGCCTACCGGATCCTGGGCTCGGCGGGCGAGGCCGACGACGCCGTGCAGGAGGCCTGGCTGCGCCTGAACCGCGGCGGCGCCGAGGAGATCGACAACCTCGCCGGGTGGCTGACCACCGTGGTGGCGCGGGTGTGCCTGAACACGCTGCGCTCGCGGGAGCGGCGGCGCGAGGAGCCCCTCGACGTGCGCGTGCCCGATCCCGTCGTCAGCCGTGAGGAGGGCGGCGACCCCGAGCGGGAGGCGGTGCTGGCCGACGCCGTGGGACTGGCGCTGCTGGTGGTGCTGGAGACGCTGAAGCCCGCCGAGCGGCTCGCGTTCGTGCTGCACGACATGTTCGCCGTGCCCTTCGAGGAGATCGCCCCGATGATCGACCGCTCCCCGGCCGCGGCGAGGCAGCTCGCGAGCCGGGCGCGCAGGCGGGTGCGCGGGCGGGCGCCGGTGCCCGACCCCGACCCGGCCCTCCAGCGCCAGGTCGTCGACGCGTTCTTCGCCGCGGCCCGCGACGGCGACATCGACGGCCTGGTGAGCGTGCTGGACGCCGACGTCGTGCTGCGCTCGGACGGCGGCGCAGCGCGCGCCCGGCACACGCGGGTGGTCACCGGCGCGCGGGCCGTGGCCGGTCAGGCCGTCACCTTCGGGGGCCTGTCGCCGTTCGCCCGGCCCGTGCTGGTCAACGGGGCGGCCGGGGTGGTCGTGGTCGTACAGGGGAGGGCGGTGTCCGTCATGGGCTTCACCGTCACGGGCGGCAGGATCGCCGCCATCGACGTGCTGGCCGACCCCGAGCGCCTGCGGCGGCTGGACCCTGCCGTCCTCGACGGCTGAGGGGCCCGGCCGCCGCGAGGCGCGCTCAGCCCGACTGGGGCACGGCGGGCGGGGGCGCGGGGACGGCCTCCTCGCCGCCCTGGTCGCCGGTTCCGGGGTCGGGCGCCTGCCCGCCCGGGTCCTGGGTCCCGCCGTCCCCCTCCGGCGGCACGGTGGGCTCGGTGGTCCCGCCGGTGCCGCCGGGGGCGTCCTCCTCCGTGCCGCCGTCGCCGGTCCCCTCGTCCTCGGGCGCGCCGGTCTCGGGCGCGGGCTCGGTCGGCTGGTCGGTGCCGGGGGCCTCCTCCTGCCCCCCGACCGAGGGGTCGGGGGTGTCGTCGCCGGTCGCGGGCGCATCGAGCTCTTCCTCCCCGGCCGGGGGTCCGGAGGTGCTGCCGCCGAACAGCGTGGGCGCGCTGGGCTCCTCCGAGCCCTGCGTCCAAGAGGTCAGCGAGCGCCCGGTGAACAGCTCGAACACCAGGATGACCAGCATGGCCAGGACGAAGACCGCGGTGGCCGGGACGACCAGGGAGCGCCAGCCGCGCCGCCGACCGCCCTCGCGTCCGCCGGTCGCGCCACCGCTTCCGCCGTCGGAGCCGCCGTGGTCGTCGGGGGCGTCCGTGTCCGGGCGCCACGGGCCGACGGCGGGCGTCCGCGCGGTGGCGCCGGGGTCGGCCGGAGTCCGGGTGCGACCGTCCAGCGCGGGCAGGGCCATGGTGCGGGTGGCGTCGGCGTCCTCCTCGCCCCGGGACGGGGGCGGGGTCCCGGTTCCGGAGACCTGCCTGAGCAGGGCGGTCTCGGAGATGCCCTCGGGCGGGGGCGCCACCGGTGCCCCCGGGGCGTCCGGTACCACCGTGGCGCCGTGGTGGCCGGAGGCCCGACCGGCCAGCTGCCTGGCCTGCTCGCCCCCGCGCGAGAACCAGTGCTGCAACAGGGGGCTGACGAGTGTGCTGAGCGCGGCCATCCCGGCGGCGCCGATGACCGTGCCGTACACGTTCAGGTAGGAGGCCGCGGTGGCCGCGGCCAGCGTCGCGGCCCCGGCACCGGCGACCTGGGAGACGCTCAGGTCGAACTTCTTCCTCTTGGCGCCCTCCTCCCCTTCTTCCTGGTCGTCGTGGTGTGCGGTCCGACCCATCCGGTCGTCCCCCCTTCGTCGGCCGCGCGCGGGCGCGACGGGAACTGTCAGCGCGGGATGGGCGTGTGGTGGGGCATACAGCCCCACAGACCCCGAACTTCACATTTCGCCCATAGCTTGATAACTCAGGCTAAGGGCGACAGGTTTCCGATAACGCCATGAAATAAGAAGCATCACTCTCTGGTACACATCGGCGTGTCGAGTTGCGTCCCAGAGGGTCCGTGTACCCGTGGAACGGTCCGGGATCGGAGTTTTTCCCAGACCTGGGGTGATTCGGGAGACGCGGGATACCATCACGGCTGAGCCCTCGTGCGGGATCGGCGACATTCCCCCGCGATCGCTCCCGGTCGCGGAAGGGTCAGCGTGCCAAGATTGGCAACGAAGCGACCGTGAGGGCCCCGGGTACCCCCGGGGCGGCTCCCAACCGCGGCGGCAACCGCGGACCGGGAGGCGGGCACACAGTTCGGACATGCCGGGCGCGGTACTGGCCGAACAGTTGTCGGCCGACCAGACTTGGAGAACGCGGGGGTGGGTCGCGGGACCTGCCCTCGACGGGACGCGAAAGGGAGGGCGATGCACGAGCTTCGCCTCGTGGCCGTGAGCGAGGACGGCACCTACCTGGTGCTCGCCAGCGCCGGCCGTGGAACCCGTTTCACGCTGCCCGTCGACGACCGCCTCCGCGCCGCAGTACGCGGCCAGTTCTCCCGGCTCGGCCAGTACGAGATCGAAGTGGAGAATCCGTTGCGCCCCAAGGAAATCCAGGCCCGTATCCGGTCCGGCGAGACCGCGGAGGCCATCTCCGAGATCTCCGGTATCCCGATCGAACGGGTCCGCTGGTTCGAGGGCCCCGTCCTCCAGGAACGCGAGTACATCGCCCAGCAGGCCCAGCGCGCGAGCGTGCGCGCGCACGGCGACGCCGCCCCGGGCCCCTCCCTGGAGGAGTTGGTCACCAAGCGGATCGGCGCGCACCAGTTGGAGACCGGTGACGCGGCGTGGGACTCGTGGAAGCGCGAGGACCGGTCCTGGCAGCTCAAGCTCGTCTTCCTGCACGGCGGCGAGGAGCGCGTCGCCCACTGGCTGTACGAGCCCAGACACAACAGCGTGGCCCCCGCCGACGAGGAGGCCGCCCGGTTCTCCTCCCCCGACCCCGAACCCGTGTCCTCCCCCGGCGCGACCGTGACGCCCTTCGCCCCGCGCCGCTCCGAGCCCAACGCGGACCTGCCCCGGTCCGAGCCCCAGCCGTTCTCCGAGCGCGAACGCCCCGCGCCCCTGCGTCCGTCCTCCGCCGCGCACCGGGACGAGCCGCTGCGCTCGGCGCCGCCCGCGCGCCCGGCCGCGGCCGAGCGCCACCCCGCCGAACGCCGTCCCGTCGAGCGGGAGCGGGCCCCGGAGCGGCCCGCCGAGCGCGAGCGGACCGCCGGGCACCGGTCACTGGAGTGGGACCGGTACCCGGAGCCGCAGGCGGAGCGGTACGAGCGACCGCGTCCGGAACGACCCGCCCCGCGGTCCGAACCGCGGTCCGAGCCCGAGCGGTGGGCCGGGTCCGAGCGCCGGTCCGAGCCCGAACGGCGGACGGAGGCCGAACGGTGGCCTGAGACCGAGCGGTGGCCTGAGACCGAGCGGTGGCACGAGTCCGAGCGCCGGCACGAATTCGAGCGTCGACACGAGTCCGAGCACCGGTCCGAGCGCCGGTCCGAGCCCGAACGGTGGGCCGAGTCCGAGCGGTGGCCCGAGACCGCCTCCCGCGACGAGTCCCCGGCGCAGGAGCGCCGCCCCGAGCGGCGGGCCGAACCGGCCGCCTACGACGAGCCCGCGGCCGAGGAGCGCCGCCGTCCCGAGCGGCGGGCGGACTGGCCGGAGGCCCGTCCCGCCAGGCCGGTCGAGCCCGAGGCGGCCCCGCCCGCCGCGGAGAACCCCGCCCAGCAGCGTCCGGCCCCGCGCCGCCGCCGCGCCACCATCGACCTCAACGACAACGGCGCCCCGCGCCGCGCCGCCGAGCAGCCGCCAGCGGCCGCGGTCCCGGCCGCCGCCAACAGCGGGCCCTCCGCGGCCAAGCGCAAGGGGCGCGGCCGACGCGCCTCGGTCCCCTCGTGGGACGAGATCATGTTCGGTTCCAAGAAGGACGATTGACATCCTCTCCCGCCTGAAGGCGGGAGAATCCAGCCAACGGAACCCGTCCGCCGCTGGTGGTCTACTCTTCAAAGCCCGCCTGACGGCGAGGGCTCCACGCCCTGGCACCCACCATGTCCTGGGGCGCTTGCCGCTTGACCGCGTGCTCGACGTTGCGCGCGGCGTTGGTGTCGGTGTGCGCGGTGTGCCCACACCCGGACGCCTTGCACACGAACCGGTCCCGCGACTCGCGGCTGTCCTCGGCGATGTCCTGGCACCGCGAGCAGCGCCGCGAGGTGTAGGGGGCGGGCACCCGAACCAGATGCCCGCCCCGGTCCGCGAGCTTGTACTCCAACAACGTGACCGTGCGTCCCCACGCCTCACCGGCGATGGCACGGATCAACCCGCGCTTTTGCGCCACGTCGGTACCCGGGGCCTCCACCGTCCCCCGGGCAGAGCGGACCATGCCGGTGATATTGAGGTCCTCGACCCCCACCACACCGAACTCCTCGGCCAGGGCATGCGTGACCTTGTGCTGCCAGTCCAGGGCGCGGCGCTTGGCTTTCGCGCGCACCCCGGCGATCTGGTCATAGGTGCGACGCAGCCGGTTCGAGGTCGCCTGTCCGGGTGTGCGGTGACGGCGTTAGCGGGCGGCTTTGTGCTCCAACCGGCGCAGACGCTCGCCCTCACCCGAAGATATCCACGGCCCG
>ANAW01000255.1:0-4313 GCA_000340945.1 Nocardiopsis synnemataformans DSM 44143
CCAGGTCCCGGCCCTGGGGGACGCCGACACACATCCGGGTGCGTACCCGGGCCTTGAGGGTGGACGGGCCTGCCCGTCCGGCCCACCAGTTCTGCCACGCCCGGAAATAGGTCCTCAACACCTGCTGCGCGGCCTGCGCGGGGAGAACAGCAAGCCAGGGGACGTCCTTGCGGGCCTGACGAATCGCGGCATCGGCGTCAGTGAGGGACACCCGCCGGTTCTCCGAGGACATCGTCCACCACGCGTGGACGAGGTTCCACAGGGCGCGGGCGGCGTGGGCCTGTGCCTCCAGCCCGGGAAGCTGGTCCTTTCGGGGTAGAGGCGGGCTTTGTGGCCGCGTTCGCGCTTGATGTGTCACCTCCTGCGTGGTCTGGGGCAACCCTAGCGCGCGGGTGTGACATTTCGTGACGGGCGCTTCACCCACCGGCTGAAGCCGGTGGCACGCGCGCACAGGAGAGGTAGGGAGCGTCCGCGGGGAGGGGTCGGTCGCACGGTGCGGCCGACCCCTCCCTCACGTGTGCTCCGGTCCGCTCGGGCCCCGCGCGGCCCCGCCCCCGCCGTCCGGCTCCGCGTCCTCCGGACCGGCCAGGAACGGGCGCACCATCTCGGGGGTGACCCGGGCGGCGAAGGCCACCGAGTCCTCGAACGAGGCGTCCTGCGCGGTGTAGCCGCCCGCGCCCGCGCCGACCGTGACCTGGAGGTCGGCCAGCGAGGACGGGCGCTGGAAGAGGGTCTGGGTCCAGGTCCAGCCGATCACCGCCGAGTGCTCCACCGTCGCCTGGGAGCGGCGCAGCGAACCCGAGCGCACGCTCACCCGCTCGCCGTCGTGGCCGTGGCCCAGGGAGCGGTACCGGTCCACGCCCAGGGGCACGCCCAGCACCGCCAGGACTCCGGCCGCCCAGGCCAGCCACGCCGCGTCGACGGCCAGGGCGACCGCCAGGAGCAGGACGAACGGCCCCGAGGAGCGGGTCAGGCGGCGGTACAGCGCGGCGCGCGGATGCCGGTTCAGGCCGCCCCGGTACAGGGCCAGCGCGCGGTCGACGACGTCCTCGACCACCGTGCGGGGCCCTATGGGCAGCAGCACCGCGCGGTTGGCGGCGTCGCCCAGCCCGGTGACGATGGCGCGCAGGCGCACCGCCCCGCGCAGGCGTTCGAGGGGGTTGTCCAGGAGCTCGTACCCGCGGATGCGGCGCTTCTCCAGCGTCACGCTGCGCCGGGTGAGCAGCCCGCGCTCGGCCACCAGGGAGCCGTCGCGCTCCCCGAGGGTGAAGCCCCAGTGGGTGAGCGCGTAGGAGACCACCGCGAACACCGGCATCAGCAGCACCAGCGCACCGGCGAAGAGGGCCGCGGACAGCAGGAGCAGGCTGTGGTCGGAAGTGGTCACCCAGTCCACGAAGTAGTCCGTGGCCAGCTCCCCCGCGGTCTGCTGGACCATCCCGAACAGGGTGGCCAGGACCGCGAACGGGGTGAGCAGGTACCCCAGGCTCAGCGCCCCGTACAGGTACCACGAGCGGGGCATGGCGAAGTGGGTGACGGTGTCGTCGTCCCCCGGGGCGCCGGGCGCCCGCTCGTGCCCCGCCGCGTCCCCCTCCGCGCCGGGCTCGCCTGGCGCGGAGGGCGACGCGGCGGCCCCGCGTCCGGTGAGCACCGCCCTGCGGTGCAGCAGCACCCGGCGCAGGCGGTCGGCCTCGCCCGCCGACACGGCGTCGAGCTTGCCGTCCTCGGTGGCGCCCGCGGAGCCCGCGGCGGCCTCGACGCGGACCACGGCCACGCCCAGCAGCCGGTGCAGCAGGGTGCTGGTGACGTCCACGCCGCGCACCCGCTCCAGCGGGATGGTGCGCTGGGAGCGGCGGAGCAGGCCCCGGCGGATCTCCAGCCGGTCCCCGGCGACCTCGTAGCGGGTGGTGCGCCAGGTGACGATCCCGCCCACGAGCAGGGCCACGACGGTCGCTCCCGTGGCGGCGAGCACCCAGGCGTTGAAGCCGCCGAGCACCAGCCCGGCGGCGATCGGCACCAGGAGGCCCCTGAGCTGGTTGATGGGGCCCACGACCACGCTGCGGGGGCTGAGGCGGCGGGCGCGCTCGGCCCCGAAGAGCTCCGCGCCGTCACCGTCCTGGCCGCCCCACCAGTCGCGGGGGCCGTCCGGGCGCTCCTCCCCGGGACCTCGGGGCGCCTCGGAGCCGGGGTCCTGGGATCCCTGGGGGCCGGGACTCCAGGGCGCGTGGGCGCCGGAGCCCTGGGACGCGTGGACGCCGGGGTCGGAGGGCGTGTGGGCGCCGGGGTTCTGGGCCGCGTGGGCGCCGGGGCTCCGGGGCGCCCGGGAGTCGGCGGCCGGGCTGCGGTCGGCGGCCTCCCCCTCGCCCCGGTCCGAGGGCGCGGGGCCGCTTCCGGGGGCGACCCAGCCGCCGTGGTCGTCGGGGGCGGCCGGATCCGGCGGGCCGTGGTGTTCGCCGTGTCCGTCCATCAGGTCGCGTCGTCCCTCAGCGCGCCGGCGCGCACCGCCAGTTCCTCGCTCAGGAGGCGCGCCTCCTCGGCGTCCAGCCCCTCGATCGTGGACGACCCGGCGTAGGAGGCGGTCTGTACCTCCAGCGTCGCCACGCCGAAGACGCGCTCCAGCCACCCCTGCGTGTGGTCGACCGTCTGCAGGCGGCTGACCGGGACCAGCTGCCAGGAGCGGCTGACCCAGCCCGCCCGGGTGTAGATGACGTCCCCGGCCACCTCCCAGCGGTGCACCCGGTACCTCCAGGAGGGGACGACGGAGATCCTGACCAGGGCGTAGACCGCGTAGACGACCGGCAGCAGCCAGGCGTTGTCCCGCGCCCACGGCGGGATCCACGTCCAGCCCAGCGACGAGACCGCCCAGGCGACCGCCGACAGCAGGAGCAGGAGGACCACGCTGGCGAACAGCAGGCGCAGGGTCCACACGCCGATCGCCCGGCCGCTCACGCGGCGCAGCGGCGGGCGCAGCCGCACCGCCGCTTCGGGCCCGGACGGTCGCGGGGGCTCCTGGGGGCCGGGGGTTGCGGGGGTGTCCATCACGCGCACGAGTCTAGGGCCTCGCCCTCCGTCCGCCCCTCCGCCGCGGGGCCGCGGACGCGACGGCGGCGCCGCCGTCCCCGCGGTTCACCGACGGGGCGCGCGCCTGACACGCGCTGACACCGGCGCCCGTTTCCTCAGGGCTTCTCCGTCAGGCGCTGTCAGCGTTCTGTCAGACCGGTTGGTCAGACTTGACAGCAGACGTTGACACATGGAGGAGCGTTGACTTCTTCTCCCTCCTCAAGGAGGGGGATTGCGGAACCACCTACCGGTGGTTCGAGGCCAAAGCCTCGTCACGGGTCGCCCCGTGGCCTTCCTGTTTCGTCGCCGGTCGCCCCGTCCGGGAGGACTCCCGTTGAGGTCTCACACCAGCTCCGCAGGTAGCAACCGCCAGCCCGGCGGCCCTGAGGTTGTTCGCCGCGTTCACATCACGGTCATGGGCCACCCCACAACCGGGGCACACCCACTCCCGTGCACGCAGCGGCAGCGACGCGTGCACGTACCCGCACCCGGGCGTCGAGCACGCCTTGGAGGAGGGAAAGAACCGGTCCACCACGACCAGGTCCCGCCCATACCAAGCGCACTTGTACTCCAGCATGGTGCGCAGCTCACGCCAGGCCGCGTCCGAGACCGCCCGGGCGAGTCTGCGGTTCCTGACCAGGTTGCGCACCGCCAAGTCCTCGATCACGACCACTTGGTTCTCGCGGACGAGTCGAGTAGAGAGCTTGTGCAGAAAATCCTTACGCCGGTCGGTGATGCGGGCGTGCACCCGCGCCACCTTCCGGCGGGCCCTGTCCCGGTTCGCGCTGCCCCTGGCCTTACGGGCCAACGCCCGCTGAGCCCGGGCCAGCTTCGCACGGTCGCGTTGCTCGTGGCGGGGGTTGTCCACCTTCTCCCCCGTCGACAACGCCACCAGCGACGTCACACCCATGTCCACGCCGACCGCGTCGTTGGCGGCCGGGGCCGATGTGATGGTGTCCTCGCACAGGAGCGAGACGAACCAGCGCCCGGCCGCGTCCCGCGACACGGTCACCGTGGACGGCCGTGCATCTGCGGGCAGGGGCCGCGACCACACGACGTCCAGAGGCTCGGCCATCTTGGCCAGGGTCAACTGCCCGTCGCGGTAACGGAACCCGGACCGGGAGTACTCCGCCGAGGCACGCGACTTCTTCTTGGACTTGAACCGCGGGTACTTCGCGCGGCGGTCGAAGAAGTTCCGAAAAGCGGTGTGCAGATGCCGCAGCGTCTGCTGGAGCGGGACGCAGGAGACCTCGGTG
>ANAW01000256.1:0-18865 GCA_000340945.1 Nocardiopsis synnemataformans DSM 44143
CGTCCTCTTCCAGGCGGTCAGCGCCGTGGAGGAGTCGCTGTAGGAGAGCCGCCGTTGTTCGGTGTGCCAGGCGGCGGTGCGTTCGGCCAGAGCGCGGTTGTAGACCAGGCGCACGCACCCGAACGTGCGCGACAGCTCAGCCGCCTGCGCATCGGTCGGGTGGAAGCGGTACGGAAACGCCCGCTTCACGCTCTTCCTGGTCATGGAACACACCGTAACGACCGCCCTGCGATCGCGTGAGGAAAATTCAACAGAAAGCGACAGGAAGGAGAGGGTGTGTGTCCCCCGTTCTGAAGGACGGGGCGTCCACACCCAACAACGAGATGACTGACGCCATCCGCGCGGAGGGCCTGGTCAAGCAGTTCAAGGGCAAACGGGCCCTGGACGGCGTGGACCTGAGAGCCAGGACGGGGGCCGTGCTGGGCGTTCTGGGACCCAACGGCTCCGGGAAGACCACGACGGTGCGCATCCTGGCGACCCTGCTGCGCCCCGACGAGGGACACGCCGAGGTGGGCGGCTTCGACGTGGTGCGCCAGCCCCACGAGGTGCGCCGCCTGATCGGACTGACCGGCCAGTACGCGGCGGTCGACGCCGACCTGACCGGAACCCAGAACCTCGTGCTCATCGCCCGGTTGCTGGGCTTCGATCGGGCCGGGGCGCGGGCGCGCTCGGCGGAGCTGATGGAGCGCTTCGAGCTCGCCGACGCCGCCGACCGCCCCGCCAAGACCTACTCGGGCGGCATGCGCCGACGGCTGGACCTGGCCGCGAGCCTGGTCGGCCGCCCGTCGCTGCTGTACCTGGACGAGCCGACCACCGGCCTGGACCCGCACAGCCGCAACGGGCTGTGGGACGTGGTGCGCGGTCTGGTCGACGACGGGGTGACCGTCCTGCTCACCACCCAGTACCTGGAGGAGGCCGACCAGCTGGCCGACGATCTCATGGTGCTCGACCACGGCCGGGTGATCAGCGAGGGCACACCCGAGGAGCTCAAGAGCCGGGCGGGCAACCAGGTGCTGGAGGTGCGCACCGTCGAGGCCGGGCAGCTGTCCCTGGCCGCCAGGATCATCGAGGCGGTCACCAGCACGCCGGTGTCCTCCGACGGGCTGCTCGCCAGCGTCCCGGTCACCGACTCGGGGGTCCTGCCCGAGGTGGTGCGCCGCCTGGACGAGCAGGGCGTGGCCGTCGCCGAGCTGTCACTGCGCAAGCCCAGCCTGGACGAGGTCTTCCTCGCCCTGACCGGGCACGCCGCCGAGGAGGAGGCCCCGCGGGGGGCCGTTGACGAAGGGACACGAGCTTGAGCACCGTGACGACCCGGACGCCGTCGGCGCGGCCGGAGGACGCGCCGACCACCCCGGAGCGGATCAGCCCGCTGGTCACCGTGCGCAACGGCCTGCAACTGGCCTCGCGCAGCGTGCTGAAGATCAAGGCCAACCCCGAAGAGGTCTTCGGGCTGATGTTGCAGCCGGTCATGTTCGTGACCCTGTTCGTCTTCGTCTTCGGACAGGCGATGATGGGCGACTGGCAGACCTACCGTGACTTCCTCATGCCCGGCATCATCGCCCAGTCGGTCATCTTCGCCACGCTGGGCACCGGCTTCTCCCTCAGCGAGGACGTGGAGAAGGGCATCTTCGACCGGTTCCGGTCGCTGCCCATCGCCCGCTCGGCCCCGCTGACGGGCGCCATCCTCGGCGACCTGGTCCGGTACTCGATCACCGTCGTGATGGTGCTGGTGGTGGGCCTGGCCATCGGGTTCCGCCCCGAGGGCGGCGTGGTGGGCGTGGTCGTGGCGGCCGCCCTGGTGCTGCTGTTCGCGTTCGCGCTGTGCTGGATGTCGGCCTTCATCGGCATGGTCGTGCGCACCCCCATGGCGGTGCAGGCGTTCGGGATGATCCTGATGTTCCCGCTGACCTTCAGCAGCTCGGCGTTCGTCAGCCCCGACGACATGCCCAGCTGGCTGCGGGTGGTGGCCGCCAACAACCCGGTCACCCACGTCGTGGACGCGATGCGCGCCCTGATGCTGGGCTCGGGCGAGGCCACCGGCCCGGTGCTGTGGACCGTGGTGTGGGCCGCGATCATCACCGCGGTCTTCTTCCCGCTGGCCGTGTGGGCCTACCGGCGCCGCACCTGACCCGTTCCCGACGAGACCGACCGCGCGGCCGTCCCGGACCTTCCGGGGCGGCCGCGCGCCGTTCGCAGGCGCCTCCCCGAGGGCCCCGCCGGAGGCGGCTCCGGCCGCGGAGGGCGGGGGTCAGGTGCGCTCCGCGCCGCCGGACGCGTCCGCGGCCAGCCACGCGTCCACGAGCCCGTGGATCCGGTCGGCGGGAACGTCCCGGAGGCCGGCGACGACGAGGTCGCACTCCCGCCCGCCCAGCCCCCGGCGCGCGCCCTCGCGGGCCCGCACCACCAGGGGGGTGGCGGTGTCGGCCATGCCGCGCAGCGCCTCGGCGCAGGCCAGCAGCCAGGCGCCGCGCCGCGGGTCCCGTCCGACGACCATCACCGCGAGGGTGTCCAGGACCTCCGCGCACACCGGGCCCAGGCCGTGGTCGGCCAGCCGCCACGCGCGCCGGGCGTGCTCCCAGGCCTCCCCGGTGTCACCGGCCTTCCAGGCGACGGTGGTGTACAGGGTCCGCCAGCCCGCCTCCACGTAGACGGGGGAGAACCCGCCCAGGCCCTTGAGGTCCTCGCCCGCCCGGTCCAGGACCTCGCGGGCCGCGTCCGGCTCCCCCGCCTCCCGCAGCCACTGGCCCTCGGCCAGGCGCAGCAGCACCATGTGCTCCTTCTCCACGGGCCGCTCGGAGCCGAGGAGCTCCCACAGGTCCTCGCGCGCGGCCTCCAGGTCGCCGAGGTCGGTGAGGACCTGGGCCCGGCGGACGCGGAACATCCAGGCCAGCGCCTCCAGTCCCGACTCCTCGGCCCTGTGCACGCCGAGGGTGAGCAGGTCGCGGCAGCGGTCGAGGTCCTCGAACCGGTACACGTCCACGACCTGGACGAGCGCCTGGCACTCGCCCCAGGTGTCGCCGCACGCGCGGAACTGCTCCAGAGCGGTGTTCGCGCGCTCCGTGGACCGTCCGATGCGCCCGTTGACCGCGTCGAACAGGGACAGCAGCAGCCCCACGAGGGCCCGCATCCACGGGTCGGGCTGGTCGGCCGCGGCGGAGAGGCGTTCGTGGGCGGCGCCGGTGGTCCCCTCCAGCAGCGCCTTGTACACCAGTCCGTAGACGAGCGTGTGGTGCTCCTCGGCCCGCTGCCCGGCCCGTTCCAGGACGGCCTCGACCTCGCGTATGCGCTCCAGGACCGCCTCCTGGTCGGTGGTCGTGTCGGCCCGTTGGAACAGGCAACTGGCGTAGGCGACGGCGCGCCCCTCGGGCACCCGGCCGCCGACCATGTCCACGACGTCCACGGCCCACCGGTGGAGCTGGCGCCAGGAGCCGCACAGGGTCCAGTACCACTGGGTGCACTCGACCAGGTCCAGGGCCAGTTCAGCGTCGCGCCGCTCGACGGCCCAGCGCACGGCGGCGCCGCAGTTGTCGGCCTCGGCCGCCAGCCGGGCGAGCAGCTCCCCCTGGCGCGGACCGCGCAGCAGCGGGTCGGCCCAGCGCCACAGGTCGCGGACGTGGCGGGCGTGGGCGTCGCGCACGCGCTCCTCCTCCCCGCTGAGCGCCAGGCGTTCGGCGGCGTAGGCGCGCACGGTCTCCAGCTGCCGGTAGCGGGGCGGGGTGTCGTCCCGCTCGGGGTTGTCGGCGACCACCAGGGACTTGTCGACCAGGGCGAACAGGACGGTCCACGCGTCGTGGCCGCCGATCTCCCCCTCGGTGCCGGGGTCGGCGCAGACCCGTTCGACGGCCTCCAGGGTGGCTCCCCCGGCGAAGATCGACAGGCGGCGCAGCAGGCGGCGCTCGGGTTCGTCGAGGAGGTCCCAGCTCCAGTCGACGACGGCGCGCAGGGTGCGGTGGCGCGGCAGCGCGGACCGGGCGCCCCCGGTCAGGAGCCGGAAGCGGTCGCGGAGCCGTTCGGCGAGCTGGGCGGTGCTCATGGAGCGCAGGCGCGCGGCGGCCAGCTCCAGGGCCAGCGGCAGGCCGTCCAGCTCGCGGACGACGCGGACGACGTGGGCGACGTTGTCGGGGGTGACGCGAAAGCCCGGGCGCGCGGCGGCGGCGCGTTCGGCGAACAGGATGACCGAGGAGCAGGCGGCGGCCCGGTCGGCGGCGGCGCCCTCGGGCGGCAGGTCCAGGGAGGGGACGGCCAGGAGCTGTTCCCCGGGCACGCCCAGGGGTTCGCGGGAGGTGGCCAGGATCCGCAGGCCGGGGCAGCGGGCCAGCAGCGTCGCCACGGTGGGGGCGACCTCCTCCACGACGTGCTCGCAGTTGTCCATGACGAGGAGGACGGGGCGGTCGCCGACGAAGGAGACCACCCGTTCCAGGAGCGGGACGAGCGCGGCGGGGGCGGCGGGCGCGGCGGAGCGCGCCTGGAGCACGGCGTGCTCGCGCAGCTCCAGCGCGGAGGCCAGGGCCTGCGGGATGTCCGCGGCCGTCCTGGAGGCGAGTTCGACGAACCAGCCGCCGCGGGAGAGCAGGGAGGGCGCCCGCACGGCCAGCGCGGAGGCGCTCTCGATCGCCAGGCGGGTCTTGCCCGCGCCGCCGGGGCCCAGCAGGGTGACCAGGCGCTCGCGGGTGAGCAGGTCGACGGCGGTGTCCACCTCGGTGTCGCGCGGCACGAAGTTGGTCAGGGTGGCCGGCAGGCGCAGGGACGGGGACGGGGCCGGGGCGGAGGGCTCGTCGGGGCGGGGCGCGTCGAGTTCGCCGCGCAGCAGCCTCAGGTGCAGGTCGCGCAGCTGGGGTGAGGGGTCCAGGCCCAGCTCGTCGGCCAGGTGGGAGCGGAAGCGATCGTAGGCGGCCAGGGCGTCGGCGGTGCGGCCGGTGGCGGCCAGCGCGCGCACGAGGAGCGCGAGGGGGCCCTCGCGGTGCGGTTCGCGTCGGCACAGGGCCTCCGCCTCGGGCAGGACCTCGGCGTACAGCCCCAGGTCGGCCAGGGCCGTCAGGCGGTCCTCCAGGGCCGCGCGGCGGGTCTCGGCCAGTCGCAGCGCCGTGTCCTCGGCCAGGCCGTGCGCGGTCAGGTCCGACAGGGCCGGTCCGCGCCACAGGGCGAGGGCCTCGCCCAGGTCGCGGGCGGCGTCGGCGGCCCTCCCGGCGGCGAGCCCCGCCCGCCCCCGCCTGACCAGGGACTCGAACTCGGTCAGGTCCACCTGGCCGGGCTCGACCGCCAGACGGTAGCCCGAGGCGTCCCCGTCGATGCGCGCGCCCTCTCCCAGCGCGCGGCGCAGGCGGGAGACCAGGGCCTGGAGGGCGTTGCCCGCCGACGCGGGCGGACTCCCCGCCCAGACGGCGTCGGTGAGCTCGTCGTTGGCGATCCGTTGGCCGGGCCGGAGCAGGAGGAGGGCGAGCAGCGTGCGCAGGCGCGCACCGCCGATGGCGACGGGCCGCCCGGTCGCGTCGTGGACCGCCAGGGGCCCCAGGATGGAGAACCGCACCGACCCATGATCACCGATCGTACGGACGAACGCTCTCCGTTGCGGCGTCCGCTGTGTCCCGTTCTCGCCGGGCTGAAACCGGCGGGGCGCGGACGGGAGCGCGGGGCCGCGGCCGCGGGTGTCCGCGCCCCGGGAAGGACCGCACGGGCGTGGACGGGAGACCGAGCGCCCGCCTGACCGCAGTAGGGTTCGCTGGGGAACGTGTCGTCGGCGCCCGCCCGCGGAGCCGCCCGTTCCCCGCCGGTCCGGCGCCGGGTCTCCTCCGAGCGCCGCGCCCGCGTCACCGAGATGTTCGCCTCCACGGCCCGAAAAGCAGGAGTCCCATTGTTCCCGGCCCTCCCCTTCCCCCGGACCACCGGTGCACCGCGTACGGCCCGCCCGTCCCCCGGTACGCGCGCGGGCGCGGTGGCGGCCGGAGCCGTCGTGGCCCTGACCACGGGCTGTGGGATCCTCTCCCCCGCGCAGAACGGCGACATGCCCGACGACATCAACGTCACCAGCCCGCTGATGCAGGAGGGCGAGCCGCTTCCGGCGGCCTACTCCTGCGAGGGCGCGACCGAGACCACCGCGGAGGGCGAGGGCGACACGGGCGGCTCCGAGGACCCCGAGGAGGCCCAGCAGGCGTACTCGCCGCCGCTGAGCTGGTCGGGGCTCCCCGACGAGGCCGGGTCGATCGCGCTGGTGATGGACGATCCGCAGGTGGCCCAGGTGTTCTGGGTGGTCTACGACCTGGACCCGGAACTGGTCGAGCTGCGCCAGAACACCGTGCCCGCCGACGCCAAGCAGGGCCAGAACAGCATCGGCGAGTCCGCCTACGACCCGCCCTGCCCCGAGCCCGACGAGGCCTACGAGTACCGGTTCACCGTGTACGCCCTCCGGAGCCCGCTGGACCTGCCCGAGGGCGCGACGCTGAGCGCCTCCCTGGAGGCGATCGCGGAGCAGGCCGTCGCCCGCGGTTCGCTGGTCACGCGCAGCGAGTGACATAGTTCACCGCGGGCGTTCCCTCCGGATCGGCCCCGGATGACCCGACGGATCCGGGGTCACGGTGATTCCTGGAGGAAGCTCCCGTCGCCCTCTGCACACGGAGCACGACAACGCATACAGTGGGTCTGTGCCCCCCGCCCCATTTCAGATGACCGATACTCGTCCACTCGCCGCGCGGCGCCCTGACCCGAAACCGCACCGGACCGCCTGTGTCCCCCCGCAAGCGCAGGCCGAACCCACCGGATCACCGCGGTCCCCGGAGGTCACCGCCTCCCCCCGACCGGCCTCCTCCTGGCCGGTCACCGGTGCGACCCGGGCGCGGCCGACCTCCCCAAGGTAGTGCGTACACCATGACCGTCACCGTCATCATCATCATCGCCGTCATCGTCGTGCTCGCCGTGCTCGTGCTCCTGCTGCTGGGCATGCGCGCGCTGAGTTCCGGCTCCCGCGAGGACGACTACGACGACGAGTACGAGGACGCCGAGGGCGACGACCGCGACGAGGAGCGGCCGCGCGGACGCGGACGCGGCCGGGAGCGGGCCCGCGACCGGGGTCGGGGCCGTGACGGAGGTCGGGGCCGCGCCCCCGACCAGGACGAGGACGAAGACGAGGACGACGGGGAGCCGGAGCCGCGCGGACGCGGCCGCCGGTCCCGTCAGGGCGGCGGTGCCAGGGCGGAGCGGCGCCCCCGGGGCAGGCGCAAGCTCGACGCGGACTGGGACGACGATGACGACTCCCTCTCCGACAACGACTTCTGGTCGAGCCTGGGCGAGGACGGGCCCGCGCAGCGGCCCTCCGGGGCGCGGGACGGGCGCGGGGAGCGCGACTCCGCCGTCACCGTGACCGCGCACGAGTACGAGGACGACGACTACGACGACGGGTACGGGGACTACGAGGACGAGGAGGCGTCCGGGCCTCCCGGAGCCACCACGGTCCTGCCCGCCGCCGGAGGCCGCAGGAGCAGTGACCCCTCCGCGGACCTGGCCATGCTGGCCAGCCTGGGCCAGGGCAGCGGGCCCCAGCCGGTGGAGGACGAGGAGGAGCCGTCGCGGGGCCGGGGCCGCAGGCGGCGCGGGGCCGAACCGCCCGGTGAGGACGAGCGCGCCCTGCCGCCGGGGGCTCCGCCGCGTTCCGCGCTCCCCCCGGCGCGGGAGGCCACGCCCCCGCAGGGGGTTCCCCAGCCCTCCCAGCCCGCCGCACCGGCCGCCTCGGCCGCCGACGACCCCTTGGGCACCGGTTCGTGGTCGCCCCGCTCCTCCTACTCACCCTCCCCGACCGATCCGCTGGGCTCCTCCGCGGGTGCGCGCGACCCGCTGGGGGCTTCCTCCGGTAGCCGCGACCCGCTGGGCTCGTCCTCGGGGAGTGACCCGCTGGGGACCCCCTCGGCACGCGACCCGCTCGGCGGGTCCGGACCCGCCCCGTTCACCGGAGATCCGTTCCAGGGCCGCTCGTCCTACGACAGCGGGTCGATGAGCCGCTCGGACTACCCGGGAACCGCCGGCGCGCGGGGCACGTCCCCCGGCGACCCGCTCGACCCGACGTTTCGGCCCTCGACCCCGGCTCCGGCCCCGGACACCAGCACGAATTCGCCGATATGGTCCAGCATGGACACTGGGGCGCACCAGCGCTCCGAGCTCGGTTTCGGCGGCGGGCAGGGCGGCGCGGGCACGGCGCCGGGTTCGGGCCAGGCGTCCCCGGGCGGCGCGGGCGATCCTGACGACCCCCTGACCGGCGGTTACCGGTCGCGGTCGGAGTCCTACGACACCGGGGCGCACCAGCGTTCCCCCTACGACAGCGGGACGCACCAGCGTTCCCCCTACGACACCGGAGCGCACCAGCGGTCCTCCTACGACACCGGCGCCCACACCCACGCGGACTACGGCATGCCCGGCACCGGACGACCCGAGTTCGACACCGGCAACCACACCCGCCCCTCCTACGACACCGACTCCTTCAACCGCAACGACTACGACACCGGAACCCACCACCGGTCCCCCTACGACAGCGGGACGCACCAGCGCTCCCCCTACGACACCGGCGCCCACACCCACGCGGACTACGGCATGCCCGGCACCGGACGACCCGAGTTCGACACCGGCAACCACACCCGCCCCTCCTACGACACCGACTCCTTCAACCGCAACGACTACGACACCGGAACCCACCACCGGTCCCCCTACGACAGCGGGACGCACCAGCGCTCCCCCTACGACACCGGCGCCCACACCCACGCGGACTACGGCATGCCCGGCACCGGACGACCCGAGTTCGACACCGGCAACCACACCCGCCCCTCCTACGACACCGACTCCTTCAACCGCAACGACTACGACACCGGAACCCACCACCGGTCCCCCTACGACACCGGCGCCCACAGCCGTCCGGCCCAGCCGGACCCCAACCCCCCGCTGTGGGGCGGCCAGGATGACGGCGGCGCCTTCGGGGCCCCGGGCGTCCACGGCGCTTCCGGTGCGGCGGGCTTCCCTGCCGGAACCGGCGGTTCCGGAGCCCCGGAACCTTCGTCGCCGTTCGGTCAGGGGCCGGTCGGCCAGTCCCCCTACCCGTCCGCGTTCCCCGGTGAGGCTCCCGGGTACCCGCAGGGGGGCTACCCGACGGGCGGCTACCCGGCGGAGCAGGTGCGCGGGAACGCCGCGGGCTACGGTGAACAGCCCCCGTTCGGCTACCCGGCCGCGGGCACCGGCGGCTACCCCGGCGCCTCGGGCGGCTACCCGTCCGGCGGCCAGCCCCAGCAGCCGCAGCAGCCCGGCTACGGCGGGGTTCCCCCCCCCCCCGGNTTCCCGCCCGCTCAGGACTGGCAGTCCGGTGAGGAGGAGCGGCACCCCGGCGGACCGCAGGCGCCGGGACCGTACCCGGCGGACTCCCGCGACCCGCACGACCGCAACCGTTACGAGGGCGGGTACGAGGACGGCCGCTTCATCTGATCTTCCGGTCATCCGCAACACGCGGTAGTGACCCTTTTCCGGGCCCCAGGGCGCGCGAGAGGTACATCACTTCACACCCCGAGATGGTGGGCAAGCTCACCACCTCGGGGTTTTCTCTGTCCGGTTTTGTCCCCAGGACATGTGAAGACAGGGAAATGGTTACCGGGCGAACAACAGACCGTAACACTCCGTGGCGGAAAATAGCTACAGTTGGTGATGACGAGGACACCCTCAGGGACGTCCTCTCATCCCGCGTCTCCACGCACGCCCCCCGATCCGGACACCGCAGTCCCCGTGCGCCCACGCATCACTTGCCTGGTCCAACCCGAACGGAGTAACCATGCGCAACGACGCCCAGGGAGTCACGCCCGAGAGGCCGCCCGCGGCCTCACCCGGGCACCGTCACGACCGCCACAGGGGGATCGCCGCCGACGTCGGCGCCTCACTGGTGGTCTTCCTGGTCGCCGTCCCCCTGTCCCTGGGGATCGCCGTCGCCTCCGGCGCCCCCCTCATCGCCGGGATCATCGCCGCCGTGGTCGGCGGGATCGTCGCCGGACTCGTCGGCGGGTCGGTGGTCCAGGTCAGCGGCCCCGCCGCCGGTCTGACCATCATCGTCGCCGACCTGATCATGACCTACGGCTGGCGGGTGACCTGCCTGATCACCCTGCTGGCCGGGCTGGTCCAGCTCGCCCTCGGCGCCTTCCGCATCGCCCGGGCGGCCCTGGCCGTCTCCCCCGCCGTGGTGCACGGCATGCTCGCCGGGGTCGGCGTCACCATCGCCCTGGCCCAGCTGCACGTGGTCCTGGGCGGGGAGTCGCAGAGCTCGGCGATGGCCAACATCGCCGACCTGCCCCACCAGATCGCCAACAACCACACCCCGGCCGTCGCGGTCGGCGTCATCACCATCGCGATCATGTTCACCTGGAACAGGCTGCCCTCCCTCGGGCGGCTGCGGCCCGCCGTGGTGCCCGCCGCACTGGTCGCCGTCGCCACGGCGACCCTCATCTCCACCACGAGCGGCTGGCAGGTGCAGACCGTCGCCCTGCCCGACTCCCTCGCCGACGCCTGGAACGGCCCGATGCTGCCCGAGGCCGGACAGTGGGACGGCATCGCCCTGAGCGTGGCCGCGGTGGCCATGGTCGCCAGCGTCGAGTCCCTGCTCGCCGCGATCGCCGTGGACCGCATGCACAGCGGCCGCCGGGTGATGCTCAACCGCGAGCTGTGCGGCCAGGGCGCGGCCAACACCCTCAGCGGCGCCCTGGGCGGGCTGCCGGTGGCCGGTGTGATCGTGCGCAGCACCACCAACGTGCGCGCCGGGGCGCGGACCCCGCTCTCGACCATCCTGCACGGCGTGTGGATCCTGCTGTTCGTCGCCCTGTTCGCGCACGTGGTCGAGCTGATCCCGATGCCCGCGCTCGCGGCGCTGCTGGTGTTCATCGGCGTGCAGATGGTCTCGGTCGCCCACCTGCGCGACCTGCGCCGCCACCACGAGGCCAGCGTCTACCTGGTGACCCTGTTGGGCGTGGTGTTCCTGGGGCTCCTGGAAGGCGTGTTCATCGGCTTCGGACTGGCCATGATCGTCTCCCTGCGCAGGCTCACCAAGCTGACCGTGACCACCGAGGAGCGCGACGACCGGGTGCACATCACCGTGCACGGCTCGCTCACCTTCCTGGGCGTGCCCCGGCTGGCGCACGTGCTGCGCACCGTCCCCCCGGGCTCCCGGGTCGACCTGGACCTGCACGTGGACTTCATGGACCACGCCGCCTTCGAGGCCATCCACGCCTGGCGGGTGGACCACGAGCGCACCGGCGGCAGCGTCGACATCGACGAGGTGCACGAGAAGTGGTACACGCGCAGCTCCACGCGTTCGGCGCCCGCCGCCAAGACCGCGCCCGGCGGTCTGGCCCGCTGGTGGGCCCCCTGGGGGATGCGCGGTGACGGCGACCGCGAGGTGAACGCGCTGGGCCTGCTGGCGGCCGGCGCCCGCGAGTACCACGCCAGCACCACCGACCGGATGCGGTCGGTGATGAGCCGCCTGTCGCACGGCCAGAACCCGACCGCGCTGTTCGTCACCTGCGCCGACTCGCGCGTGGTGCCCAACCTCATCACCGCGAGCGGACCCGGCGACCTGTTCACCGTGCGCAACCTCGGCAACCTGGTGCCGCCGCGCGACGCCCCCGACAACGGGTCGGTGGGTGCGGCGATCGAGTACGCGGTGAACGTGCTGCGGGTGCCCTCGATCGTGGTGTGCGGCCACTCCCACTGCGGCGCGATGCAGGCCCTGCTGGAGAAGGCCCACCTGGAGGCGGACGAGGCGGCATCGCACATGTGCCGCTGGCTGTCCAACGGAGCGGAGAGCCTGGTGCGGGTGGGCGAGGAGTCGGGCGCCCTGGCGGGCCTGCCCACGGCGGAGGCGCTGCGCCGCCTGGCCCAGGCCAACGTGGAGGCGCAGATCGCCAACCTCCTGAGCTACCCGGTGGTCCGCGAACGTGTGGAGGCGGGCGAGCTGACGCTGACGGGGATGTACTACGACCTGGAGACGGCGAGGGTGCACCTTCTGGACGCCGGGACGGGGGAGTTCGTCCCCGTGCGGGGCGTCCAGGACGTGAACGGCCCCGTGCCCCACCCGAGGCCGGATGCGGGCGACGGGGATCAGCTGGTGGAGGAGTCCTCGTCGGGCGCGTCGTCGCGTCCGTCCTGCTGAACGCCTGAGGCCTGGTAGGAGGCGAGCAGGACGATCACCACGATGGCCAGGACCGGCAGACCGAAGAGAGCCACCCAGAAGGCGGTGGAGTCGAACAAGAGTCACCCATTCCCGTGAACGCGGATGCCCGCTGGGCCCGACCCCGGACGTCGGCCCACGGGCGTACGCGCTCCGGAGCTCGCCCGGGGTAGGGAGCGCAGGGGCCAATCTATCGGTGTGCACGGGCACGGGGCCATCACCGGCGGGCTGTAGGACTGTACCCGTGCGCCGGGTGCGGCCCTTCGGCCCGGTCGGCGCGCCGTCCCGGAGAGGGCTAGTGCTCTGACCGGGAAGGTTCGCCGGTTCGGATGCCTTACAGGTTGTTCCCATAGAAGCTGGTGAGTCGTTCGACGGCAGCGTCGACGTATTCGGGTTCGTCGTACATCTCGTAGTGGCCGGCGCCGTCGATCACCATGAGGTCGACGGGGTTGGGGGCCAGCTTCCACAGCTGCATGCCGGTGTCGTAGGAGCCGGTGTTGCCGATGCGTCCGGCGAGGATGACCTGGAGTGGCTGGGTCATGAGCCGATCGGCCAGGTGGAACGCGTCGTAGCCCAGCAGGAGGGAGTCGCTGCGCAAGAGGCGCCGGTTCGTGGAGTGTTTGTTACCGCCGCGCTCGGTGCGGTAGTAGGTGACGGCTTGAGTGGTGTCGATGTCGGTCAGGCCCGCTGTTGTGGCGTCCTCCAGGGTGACGGGCAGCCAGTTCACGCGGGTCGTCTCGCCGGAGCGGGCCTCTTCGGTCCGTGCGTCCGCGAGGGCGTCGAGTGCTGCGGCCGGACCGTCGGGGGAGAAGCTGCGGAACGCGGCGCCGATGTTGACGGGGACGACCGTGCCGACCGCCTTGATGCGGTGGTCCGTGCGAGCGGTGTGCACGGTGTAGCCGCCACCGGCGCAGATGCCGAGGACGCCGATGCGCTGCGGGTCGATGCCGGGGGTCGTGGTGAGCACGTCGATGGCGTAGGAGATGTCCTCACCTCGGCGGTAGGGGTCTTCGAGGTCGCGGGGCTCGCCCTCGCTCTGACCCTGATGGGCGGGGTCGAGGACGAGCGCCGCGATGCCGCGGGCGGCGAGACGGGAGGCGTAATTGGCGCCGATCTGCTCCTTCACGCTGCTGCCCGGGGTGGAGAGCACCACGGCGCGCAGCGGTGCGCTGCTGTCGGCGTTGTCGGGCTGGTGGAGGTCCGCGGCGAGGTTGATGGGACCGCGCGGGATCGTGAGGTGCTTAAGCATGCCTGGCTTCCTTCGTGAGATTGTTGTTCCATAGGAGTCCAGTACAAGCCAATGTATTGTACGATCTGAAACTAATACGAAACTGTACCATATGGACGGAGGGGTCGCATGTCAGTTGACGGGGCGCAGCTGTGGACGCTGAACCAGCGGCTGCTGGGCGTTGTGATGGATGCCTGCACGGGGGAGCTGGCCGAGCTCGGGTTGGAGACGAAGGAGTTTTTCGTCCTGGCCGAGGTGGAGGCATCGCCGTACCCGGCCGAGATCGCGACGGCACTGCTGCTCCCCAAAGCGAGCGTGACGGTCTACGTCCGCAACCTCGTCGCCAAGGGGTTCATCCGGCGCGAGATCGACGACGCGGACCTGCGGCGTCACCGGCTCGTACTAACCGCTGAGGGCACAGAGGCACGGGATCGTGCACTTGCAGCCCTCGCGGCGGAGTACGACCGCAGACTGGCGAGGATCACTCCGCGGGACCGCACCGAGCTGCAGCGCATCCTTCAGGAGATGCTCTCGCCCGCATGAGTCCATGGTCACGAGCGGTTCGCCTGCCCGGTGACCCCCTGCTCGCCAGTGCTGTGACCGCGTAGATTCGTTGGATCGTTCAGCCTGCGGTGGCGAGGGGGCGTCTGCCCCAGCGGATCCCTTTCTCGCTGCGGATGCGGGCGCGCTCCTTGCGTTCGGCGGCCAGGACATCGCGGTGGCGGGCGTTGGCGTTGCGCCAGCGGAGGTAGGCGTGCAGGACCCGTGTCTGCACAGTGTGGTTGGGGTAGTGCGAGTTCGCGACGGTGAACTGGCGAAGCGGTCCGAAGTGCGCCTCGATGGGGCTGGCCCACGAGGCGTAGGTCGGGGTGAAGCACAACTCGACCTTGTTCTTCTTCGCCCAGCGGCGGATGTCGCTGCGCTTGTGGGCGGACAGGTTGTCCAGGATCACGTAGATCGGGGCGCCGTCCGGGCGGGCGGTCCGGATCGACTTCAGCGCAGCCAGGGTGTTCGCGGCACCCTTCCTGCGGCGGTTGACGCCCCAGAGGGTGTCGTCGCCGATCGAGTAGCAACCGTGGAAGTACCGCACCCCGTGGGTGCGGTGGTAAGTCGCGGGATGCCGCTCGGGCCGGCCTTGCTCGGCCCAGCACGACCCGGCGGTGGGCCGGATGCCCAGGGGCCCGAACTCGTCGAACGCAAATACACGATCCGGGAAACGCTCCAGCACCTCCTCGATGCGGTCCAGCTTGGCGTCGCGCTCGGGGTCGGGCGGCTCCTTCCACGTCTTGGTCCGCTGAAAGGTGACACCGCGGCGGGCGAGCAGGCACCGTAACGCCTCGCGGCCGATCCGGATGACACGGCCGTGCACTCTCCGCAGGTAGGCGGCGAGCTTGCGGATGGACCAGCGGGTGAAGGGCTGACCGAGCTTGCTCGGGCGGGTGGTGGCCGTCTGGATGACGAAGTCCTCGTCGTCATCGCTGAGCAGGCGGGGACGGCCTCCCGCTCACCGAGGGTCCAAGCAGGCCAGGCCGATCTCATTGAACCGGTGGATCACGTCGCGGACGGTGTCCTCGTTGGCCTGCACCAGCTTCGCGATCACCGGCACCCGGTTTCCGCCGGCCGAGGCCAGCAGCATCATCGCGCGCCGGAACCGCACCGAACTGGTGCTGCCCCGGCGCGCGATCTGCTGCAGCTTCTGCCCCTCCTGGTCGGTCAACCTGCGCACATGGACAAGCTCAGCCACTCCCCCAGCAATCGGATCGGACGTCACCGTGCATCCAACCGCCAGGACGACCGCCCCGGCGAACCTTCCCGGGCAGAGCACTAGCCGGAGAAGACGCCAACGCCCAGCAGCAGCATGGCCGCGCCCGCGACCAGCATGACGCCAGCCACGCCCATACAGCCGGGGTCGCCGTCGAACAGGTAGCCCATTCCCAGACTCAGGAGTACAAGCAGGAACCCGATCCCCGTGAGGTTGTCGGCGAGGAGTTCCATGAAACCGGGGGAGGATTCCATCTGTTCCTGCTCTCGTGGCCGGGGGTCGCTGGGGGCGACCGCGGAGCGGACGGCTGCCCCAACCGTAGATCCCGCGGGTCACCCCGTACAGGCCTCGTCGCGTGCGGGTCCCTGTAGGGATGGCACCCGGATTCAGTGAGGTCGACCTGCTTCTGAGCTCCTGCGGCTGGGCTCGTCCGCCGTCCGGGACGGGACAGGAACACGGCCGTCTCCCCCGCGCGAAGCGCCTGGCCGGAGGGGTGTGTGAGGGGGAGTCGGCCGGTAAGCCGGATTCTGTCGGTTCCGAGGAACCGGGCGGCCATCCATCTGGGACCGCCGTTGCCGACGGCCTCGGTGCGGTCTACCCGCGGACTCGGGCGGGCCGCCCTCGAACATCCGCGCGGGAACCCGGAGGTTCCCTTTTTGACCTTGCTCCGGGTGGGGTTTACCGAGCCGACCGGATCACTCC
Source organism: Nocardiopsis synnemataformans DSM 44143 (assembly GCA_000340945.1). Classification (GTDB taxonomy): domain Bacteria; phylum Actinomycetota; class Actinomycetes; order Streptosporangiales; family Streptosporangiaceae; genus Nocardiopsis; species Nocardiopsis synnemataformans. The sequence continues at coordinate 15,868 of ANAW01000256.1, forward strand.
GGCCGCTGGTGGTCTCTTACACCACCGTTTCACCCTTACCACCGCGAGCGGTGGCGGTCTGCTTTCTGTGGCACTGTCCCGCGGGTCACCCCGGGTCGGTGTTACCGACCACCCTGCCCTGTGGAGTCCGGACTTTCCTCGAACACGCGCACCAGGCGCGGTCCGCGACCGCCTGGCCGACTCCCCTCGCCGCCCATTCTACGCCCGCCGCCGCGGTCCCGTTCCCCCTCCGGCCCTCACTCCAGGTGGGCGGTGTCGTTGAGGGAGCGCACCAGCATGGGCCCGTCGGCGAACACGTCCACCTCGGTCAGGCACGCGGTGTCCAGGTGCATCCGGTACAGCGCCTCCAGCGGGGCGAGCAGGGCCTGCTGCACCACCGCCTTGATGGGGGTCACGTGGGTGACCACCAGGACGGTGCGCCCCCGGTGCCGCTCGACCAGGGCCCGACGGGCGGCGGCCACCCTGCGGGACGCCGCGGCGAAGCTCTCCCCGCCGGGCGGCGCCGTCTCCGGATCGGCCAACCACCGGTCCACCTCGGCCGGGGCCTGCGCCCGCGCCTCGGCGAACGTCATCCCCTCCCAAGCGCCGAAGTCGGTCTCGACGAACCCCTCGTCGATCTCCACCGGCAGCCCGAGCGCCTCGGCGGCGTGGGCCGCGGTGTCCCTGGTGCGCCGCAGCGGCGAGGACACCACCGCGTCGAACGGCCGCGGGGCCAGGCGGCACGCGGCCGCCTTGGCCTGCGCGTGCCCGTCCTCGGTCAGCGGGATGTCGCCCCGGCCCGCGAACCGGCGCTCCACCGACAGCGGCGTCTGCCCGTGCCGCAGCAGGACGAGCCGGGTCGGCGCGGTGTCGGGCGGCGCACCCCAGCCGGTGCTCACTGCGCGGCCCGGCCGCCCAGACCCGACTCCTCGGTGCGGACCAGGATGCGGCGGCAGTCCTCGCAGCGCACGACCTCGTCGGCGGCCTGGGCGCGGATCTCGTTGAGCTCGACGGTGCTCAGCGCGAGCTTGCAGCCCCCGCAGCGGCCGTAGCGCAGCGGCGCCGCCCCCACGCCGTCGTACTGGGCGCGCATCTTGTCGTAGAGGGCGAGCAGGTCGGCGGGGATCTCCCCGGCCACGCGCTCGCGGTCCTGGGTGGCCCGGGTGCGGTCCCACTGGATTCCGGCGGCGGCGGTGTCGCGGCGGGCCACCGCCTCGGTGTGCTCGGCCACGACGCGCTCGCGCTCGGCGGTCAGGCGGGCCACCGTGGCGTTGAGCTCCTCGGCGCGCTCCATCACCTCCAGGGCGATCTCCTCCAGCTCGGCCTGGCGGCGGCCCAGCGAGGTGATCTCCGACTGGAGGTTCTGGAGTTCCTTGGCGTTGGTGATCTGCCCGGACTCCAGGCGCTTGGCGTCGCGGTCGGCGCGCGTGCGCACCTGGTCGACGTCGCTCTCGGCCTTGCGCTGCTGGCGTTCGACGTCGGAGACCCCGGTCTGCGCGGTGATCAGCTCGCTGTCGATCTGGTCCACCCGCTCCTTGAGCCGGGCCGCCTCGGCGACCTCGGGCAGGGTACGCGCGCGGTGGTCCAGGCGCTGGAGGTCGGTGTCCAGGTCCTGGAGGGTGAGGAGTCTGGCCTGTGCGGCGGGTTCGGCTTTCACGTGTGACGTCTCCTGTGATGGCTGGGGAGGGCGAGTGCGCCGCCCGCGCTCTACTCTGTGCAGTTTGGTCGGCGACCCCGCGGGGCCTGTGGGCTCTCTCAGACGTGTGAGACGGCCTGTGACCAGGCGTCCGTGACCGTCGTCGAGACACGGACCTCCACGTTAGCCCCATCCGGGCCGCCCGCGCGCCCGAGTGCGTCGACCAGGTGGCGCGCACCGTCGGCCAGCCAGGGCCACTCGCTGGCGAAGTGGGCGGTGTCCACCAGGGCGGGGCCGCCCGGGTTCTCCACGAACTCCGAGGCGGGGTGATGGCGCAGGTCGGAGGTGACGAACACGTCCACGCCAGCGGCCCGGGCCGCGCCGAGCAGGGAGTCCCCCGCTCCCCCGGACACCGCGACGGTGCTCACGAGGCGGTCCACGTCCCCCGCGACACGGATCCCGGCGGCGGTGGCGGGCAGCCCGCGGGCCACCTGCTCGGCGAACTCGCGCAGGAGTACCGGCCGCTCCAGGGCGCCGATCCGGCCGATACCGCGGCGCCCCTCGGGGTCGGTGGCGTCGGGGTCCAGCGGCCGCAGCGGCCCGGTGAGGCCGACCGCGCGGGCCAGCGCGTCGGACACGCCGGGCGAGGCGGTGTCGGCGTTGGTGTGCGCGGTGTACAGGGCGGTCCCCGACCGGATGAGCCGGTGCACGATCCGCCCCTTGGGGGTGTTGGCGGCCACGCTGGTGACACCGCGCAGCATCAGCGGGTGGTGGGTGATGATCAGGTCGGCGCCCCAGGTCAGGGCCTCGTCGACGACCGCGTCGACCGGGTCGACGGCGAACAGGACCCGCGCGACCGGCTGCGCGGGATCGCCCGCCACCAGCCCGACCGCGTCCCAGGAGGCGGCCCACGCGGGCGGATAGACCCGCTCGAAGGCGGCGGTCACGTCGGACAGGGTCGGGTGAGCGGAATCGGTGTTCACGGCCCCGACCCTAGCGCTCCCCCGGCCGGTCGCGGTTCACGAGCGTTCGCGGTTCACAGCCGGTCGCGGTTCAGCGGTGGTCGCGTCTCACCGGCGGTCGCGGTTCACGGAGGGGCCGGGCGCGCGCCGATCCCCCGCAGGCGTTCGGCGACCTCCGGCGGGGCGTCCAGGGCGAAGGGGACGCCGAGGGACAGGACCGCCGCCGTGTACTGGCACACCAGGTCGAGGGAGTCGGCGCTGATCCGGATCCGGCAGCGGTGACCGTCCAGCGGCTCGACCCGGCCGGGCAGGGGGCCGTGGAAGCGGGCGTGGAAGGCCTCGGCGGACAGCTCCAGGGTGAGGTGCGCGGTGTGGCTGTAGACGCCCGCGGCGAAGAGGCGGGGGGGGAAGGGCGCCGGGG
>ANAW01000257.1:0-264 GCA_000340945.1 Nocardiopsis synnemataformans DSM 44143
GTCCACCCGGAAGGTGCGCCAGTCGTCGCGGTCGGTGTCGTGCGCGATCAGGTACCAGTGCCCGCCGTGGGAGACCAGGTGGTGCGGCTCGACCCGGCGCTCGCGGGCGTTGCCCTCACGGTCGCGGTAGTCGAAGTCGGTGACGGCGAGATCGTGGCAGGAGGAGGCCAGCACCCCCAGGACGGAGGGGTCCACACCGGGGACGTCGGGGTGGGTCACCGTACTGGTGGCGCCGCCCACGGCGGCCAGCCGCGGGGGCAGGCG
>ANAW01000258.1:0-17514 GCA_000340945.1 Nocardiopsis synnemataformans DSM 44143
CGGGCAGGACGCGTTCGAGCTTGGCCAGGGCGCGCAGCGCGCTGTCCTGGACCCCGGTGGCGGTGACCAGGCCCAGGGCGATCGCGACGGCCTCCTCGTCGTCCAACAGCAGCGGGGGCAGGTCCCGCCCGGAGGCGAGGCGGTAGCCGCCCGCCACCCCGGGCATGCCCTCCACCTGGTAGTCGAGTCCGCGCAGCCGTTCGACGTCGCGGCGCAGGGTGCGGGCGCTGACGCCGAGCCGCTCGGTGAGCTCCGCGCCGCTCCACTCGCGCCGGACCTGGAGCAGCGACAGCAGCCGCAGCAGCCGCTGCGGCATCTCCCCGCGTACGGATTCGCCCATGGACACAGGCTGCCAGAGAACGCGGCCACGTTGTGACCGCATGGGTTCCTACGGTGGCCGACATGAACGAGACCACGAGTGCCACGAGCACGACGAACGACACGGACGCCCTGCGGGACCTGGCCGGGCGGGTGAGCGGGCCGGTGCACGCGCCCGGGACCGACGCCTACGACGAGGCCCGCACGGGAATGCAGTTGCTGGACCGGCACCGGCCCGACGCCGTGGTGGAGGCGGTCGACGCCCGGGACGTGCGCGCCGCCGTGGCCTGGGCGTCCGAACGGGGACTGCCGGTATCGGCCCAGCTCACCGGACACGGACTCGGCGCGGGCATGGCGGGCGGCGTCCTCGTCGCCACCCACCGCCTGAACGGAGTGCGGGTGGACCCCGACCGGGGCACGGCGTGGGTGGAGGCCGGGGCCACCTGGCGGATGGTCGTCGAGTCGGCCGCCGAGCACGGGCTGGCGCCCCTGTCGGGCAGCTCGCCGGAGGTGGGCGCGGTCTCCTACGCGCTCGGCGGCGGAGTGGGGCTGCTGGCCCGCCGGTACGGGTTCGCCGCCGACCACGTGCGGCGCGTGGACCTGGTCACCGCTGACGGTCGCCTCCGACAGATCACCGAGGACAGCGAACCGGACCTGTTCTGGGCGGTGCGCGGCGGCGGCGCGGGCGCGTTCGGCCTGGTCACCGGTATGGAGATCGACCTGTTCCCGGTTCCGCGGATCTACGGCGGAAGCCTGCTCCTGGATGCCGGAGCCGGACCGGGCGCGCTGGAGGCCTGGCGGCGGTGGGCCGAGACGGTGCCCGAGGAGATGACCTCGGGAACCTCCATGATGGTCTACCCGGACATGGAGGGCGTGCCCGAGCCGATGCGCGGCCGCCAGGTGGTCCAGGTGTCGGTGGCCTGGTCGGGCCCCGTCGAGGAGGGGGCGAAGGTCGTGGAGCCGCTGCGCTCGGCCGCCCCGGTGCTGGCGGACACCCTGCGCGAGCTGCCCTACGACGAGTCGGGCGCGGTCTTCGACGAGCACCACGACCAGGCGGGGTTCCGCGGGCGCAGCGTGCTGGTGGACCGGCTGGACGGGGAGGCGCTGGCCGAGCTGGCCCGGATGACGGGCGAGGCGCCGTTCTTCTGCGTGGTCTGGCTGCGCCACCTGGGCGGGGCGCTGGCCCGTGAGCCGCGGGTGGCCAACGCGGTCGGGCACCGAGGCGCCGCCTACGCGCTGACGGTCCTGACCTTCGCCGAGGCCGAGGACACCGAGGGGATGCGCGACCTGCGCGAGCGGGCCGCGGCGCTGTTCGAACCGCACGCGGTGGGCCGCTCGTTCACGCTGGGCTTCGGGCCGATGGACGAGGCCGAGGTCCGCGAGGTCTTCGACGAGCGCGACCGCGCGCGGCTCGCCCGGGTCAAGGCCGAGTACGACCCGCGCGCGGTGTTCCACTCCAACCGCCCGATCCCGCCCGGGGGCTGGTGACCGGGGCGGAACCCGCACCGGATCCGCCGTCGGGAGCGGTGAGCGCTCCCGGCGGCACCGGCCGCGCACGCGGACCCGCGGAGCGGAGACGGACGGCTCCGGTACGCCCAGCCGTCGTGGCCGGACGGGGCGGCGACCGCCCCCTCCGCCCCTCCCGAGTGGGCGGGCCGGTGTGAGCACCGGCACGGACCGGCTGCTCCGACCGGCCCCTAGGCTTGTTGGGCTATGGAGAAGAGCGAGCAGCAGCGACCCCCGTCCCCGGTCGGCGCACACGTCCCGGTCGCGGGCGGCATGGCCGACAAGGGCCTGGCCTACGCCGAGGAGATCGGCGCCGAGACCGTCCAGGTCTTCGTGTCCAACCCGCGCGGGTGGGCGACCAACGGGGGCGACCCCGCGCAGGACGCCCGCATGCGCGAGCGCACCGACCTGCCCGTGTTCGTGCACTCCCCGTACCTGATCAACCTGGGCACCCCCAGCGAGGAGACCGCCGAGAAGTCGGTGCGCTCCCTGGAGCACGCGCTGCGCCGGTCGGCCCAGATCGACGCGCTGGGGGTGGTCGTGCACACCGGCTCGGCCGTCTCCGGCGGACGCGAGGTCGGCCTGTCGCGCACCCGCGAACGGCTGATGCCGCTGCTGGAGAGGCTGGGCGAGGACGTGCCGCCGGTGCTGCTGGAGCCGATGGCCGGTCAGGGCCAGGTGCTGTGCGCGACCATCGACGACCTGGCCGCCTACCTGGAGGTGCTGGAGTGGCACCCGCGCGTGGGAGTGTGCCTGGACACCGCGCACATGTTCGCCGCCGGACACGACATCTCCACGGTGGAGGGCATGCGCGCGGCCCTGGACCGCTTCGGCGAGGCGGTCGGCGCCGACCGGCTGAAGGTCGTGCACTGCAACGACTCCAAGGCCGCGTGCGGCAGCTGCAGGGACAGGCACGAGAACATCGGCGCCGGACACATCGGCGCGGAGCCGTTCGGTGAGCTGTTCCGCCACCCGGTGAGCGCCGGGGTGCCGCTGATCCTGGAGACCCCCGGCCCGGCCGGTCCGCACGCCGCCGACGTGGCCGCGCTCAAGAGGCTGCGCGAGGCCTGACCACCGTCGGAGCGGTCAGCCCTCCTCGACGGCGGCCCCGTCCGACCTGCCCTCGGCCTCGGGCAGGATCGGGAAGACGGCCGTTTCCACCTGGACGGCGTCGGTGTCGGGATGGCTCTCGGGGGTCCGGCCGTGGAAGCGCCTCCCCCAGGAGTGGAGGAAGTCGTTGAGCGCCCCGGCGAACTCCGCCGCCTCCTCCGGGGTCATCCGGGCGTGGCTCGTGGAGTCGCTGGCGGCGTCCTTCCAGCGCCGTACCGCGGGCAGGTCCGGGCTGTCACGGACCAGCGCGGTCCAGTCCGCGAACCGTTTCTGCTTCTGCTGGTAGAGGCGGCCGAGGACGGCCTGGGCGGCGACCCGGGTCTCGGGGTTGCTGAGGAACTCGTGCCCCGACATGCTCCAGCCGCCGGGCCGGATCCGCCACCAGCGCTCGCGTCCGCCCGTGCGTCCGGGTTCGTTCTCGATGAACCCGTAGCGCGACAGCTGGCGCAGGTGGTAGCTGGTGGCGCCGCTGCTCTCCCCCAGGCGCTGGCCCAGGATGGTGGCGGTGGCCGGACCGTTGACCCTGAGCTCGTCCAGCAGGCTGGCGCGCAGGGGGTGGGCCAGGCCCCGCAGTGCCTGGGCGTCGACCCGCATCTGCTGATGGGAGTCGGCGGGGACGTCGGCGTCGTCGGTCATGGCCCTCACCGTACTGGGGGAACCCCTCCATAAACAGTGCGCTGCAAAGTTCTCTTTGCGGCACGGACGGGGGTGTGTCCGAACACCGGGACGGGGTCAGCGGTCGCCAGCGGCGGACGCGGCAGCCTCGTCGGACAGCCTCGCGCACTCGGCGACGGCCCTGCGGAAGACCAGGGGCGTGACCACCATGACCAGCCCGCCGACCAGGAAGGGCAGGGCGAGGTCGATCCGGCCCAGCAGGCCGCCCAGCAGCGCGCCGACCGGGGACAGCCCCCACCCGAGCATGCGGAAGGCGGCGGCCGCCCGACCGCGCACGTAAGAGGGGACCACGGCCTGGAAGAACAGGGAACCGGACACGTTGGTCACCGTCATGCACAGACCCAGCACGCCCCAGGCGAGTGCGGCGGACCAGGCGTTGGGCACCAGGCCCACCGCCAACAGGCACGCCCCCATCCCCAGGTAGCCGCCCATCATGGCCGTCCTGCGGCCGAGGCCCGCGACGAGCCGGGAGGCCAGCACCGCCCCCAGGACGCCTCCGACCGCGATCGACGCCAGGAAGAGCCCGTACAGGGCCGCGGGAACGCCCAGCACGTCCTGGGCGTAGAGGACCAGCACCGATGCGGCCATCTGGGCGCCGATCATCATTCCGGCGTTGTTGAACGCCAGGCCCCGCGTCGGCGGCTGTCCGAAGACGTAGGCGAAGCCCTCCCGCAGGGAGCGCAGTACGCTCTGGCCGGATTCCGTGCCCTCACCGCCCTCCGTGGCGTCGGTGGACTCGGCCGGGACGGGAACGCGCCGCAGCATGAGGGCGACGGTCACCACGAGCACGGCGCACAGGGCGTAGGACAAGGCCGTCCCGGCCACGGGCAGGGCAGCGGCGACCGCGAAGAGCACCCCGGCGACGGGGGCGGCCACACAGTCCTGGGCGACCAGGCGACCGCCCTCCAGCCTGCTGTTGGCGCGGTCCAGCAGGCGGCCGGGCACGATCCGCGACACGGTGATCCGGGTGACGGGGTCGGTGACCGTCTCGCAGCAGACCACCACGAAGATCGTGGCGTACAGGGCCCAGAGGGTGGCGCCTCCGGTGGCGATCAGCACGGCCAGGGCGGTGACGGCGATCGCGGCGACCGTACTGGAGACCGTCATGGCGCGGAGGCGGTCGACCCGGTCCAGCAGGACTCCCGAGAACGGCGCGACGAGCAGCCAGGGCAGGAACCGTGTCGCCACCAGGCCGGAGACGGCGAGCGGGTCGTGGGTCAGGGTGGCGGCGATGAGCGGCAGCGCGGTGGCGAGCATGCCGTCGCCGAGGTTGGTGAGGGTTCCGGCCGCCCAGAAGCGGTGGAAGACCCCGCCGAGGCGGTCGGTGCGCGGCGGTGCGGCGGAAGGTTCGGTGGCCATGGAGGTTCTCCTGGATTCGGGGGTGCCACCACCGTAAGGCAAAGGTTCCTTTGCAAAGCTTCGCGTGCAAAGTTCTCTCTGCATTACTTTCGGGGGCGTCGCCGTCACGCATCGCCAGGAGCGCGGGAAAGGAACCTCCCCGCCACCGGAAGCCCGTTATGAGCGACAATGAAGGACGTACGCCCCGGGCTCCGGGGCGGGTTCCGGCTCAAGGAATGAGGTGTCGCCGGATGGATCCGGTCTCCATGGTCTTCGGAGCCACGATCGCTCTCGGCGGGTTCCTGTTCGGCCGCCTGCTGACCAAGCGCCAGACGCGGGAGGCGCTCGACCAGCAGCGCAGGCAGGAACAGGCCAGGGCCCTGGGCTCACCGCAGAACCCCCAGCCCCTCTGCGGCTGCGGCCACCACCTGGTCTTCCACGACCAGCAGACCAAGAGGTGCCAGACCCAGGTGGTCATCCCCGGCCGCTGGACCGGACAGGCCAGCTCCACCTACCGCCAGTGCATGTGCCAGGGCTACCGGGGCCCGCTCCCCCTCGACGAGTACTACGCCCCCGACTACCTCAACGAGACCGACGGCTGACCCCGCACGGGCGCGTCCCGTGCCCGCCGGCGGGGTTCGAGGCGGGGTTGTCCACAGGCGGCGACGGGGGCTGGCGCCGACCGGTCCCTTCCGCTTTCCTGGAAACAGGGAGCCCGGGCGCCGCCGCCCCCGGATTCCCCGCCCCGACCGTCTCCGACCGCCTCCCCTCGCCTCCGACCGCAGAGACCGGCCCCGCGCACGGGGGCCGCTCCGCCCCGTTCTTTGCGAAACCGCCCCGCCGAAGGCCCCGCGCCGCGTCCGCCGCTCCTCCGCACGGCGAACCCGTGCGCCAGCGCGTGCGGGTCGGCCCCGTCGTCCCAGTCCGCCGTGGCCTGCCGGAAGCCCGTGCGCCGGCGCGTGCGAGACCACCGCCACAGTGCGCGAACCTGGGACACGGGGCCAACGGGATGACAATGTCCTTCCCCGCCACCAGAATGTCCCCGCACCGAACAGCCAGAGAGTGGACGTTTAACCAGTGACGACGCCTGTGACACCCACGATCGACCAGCGCATCGCCGAGGAACTCGGAGTGGGCGCGCACCAGGTCACCGCCGCCGTCGGCCTGCTCGACAGCGGGTCGACCGTGCCCTTCATCGCCCGCTACCGCAAGGAGGTCACCGGCGCGCTGGACGACGCCCAGCTGCGCGCCCTGGAGGAGCGCCTGCGCTACCTGCGCGAGCTGGCCGAACGCCGGACCGCGATCCTGGAGTCGATCCGCTCCCAGGGCAAGCTGGACGAGGCGCTGGAGGCCAGCATCCACGCGGCCGACTCCAAGGCCCGCCTGGAGGACATCTACCTCCCCTACAAGCCCAAGCGGCGCACCAAGGCCCAGATCGCCCGCGAGGCGGGGCTCGAACCGCTGGCCGAGGGGCTGCTGGCCGACCCCGCCCAGGACCCCCAGGAGGTGGCCGCGGCCTACGTCGACCCCGACAGGGAGGTGGCCGACGTCAAGGCCGCCCTGGACGGGGCCCGCGCCATCCTGGTGGAGCGCTTCGCCGAGGACGCCGACCTCACCGGCGTCCTGCGCGAGCGGCTGTGGGAGAGGGGCCGCCTGGGCTCGGCCGTGCGCGAGGGCAAGGAGGAGGCGGGCGCCAAGTTCGCCGACTACTTCGCGTTCTCCGAGCCGCTCACCGAACTGCCCTCCCACCGCGTGCTGGCCATGTACCGGGGTGAGAAGGAGGAGGTCCTCACCCTCACGCTGGAGCCGGAGGACGCCCCGGCCGAGAACCCCGACGGCACCACGCCCCGCAGCACCTACGAGAACGCCATCGCCCACCACTTCGGGATCGTGGACCGCGGCCGCCCCGCCGACCGCTGGCTCCAGGACACCGTGCGCTGGGGCTGGCGCACCCGCATCCTGGTGCGGCTGGACATCGACGTGCGCATGCGGCTGTGGCAGCGGGCCGAGGACGACGGCGTGAACGTGTTCGCCGCCAACCTGCGCGACCTGCTGCTGGCGGCCCCCGCCGGAAGCCGCGCCACCCTGGGCCTGGACCCGGGCCTGCGCACCGGCGTCAAGGTCGCGGTCACCGACGCCACCGGCAAGGTCGTGGCCACCGACACGGTGTTCCCGCACGCGCCCCGCCGCGACTGGGACGGCGCCATCCACAGCCTGGCCAGGCTGTGCGCCGCCCACGGCGTGGAACTGGTCGCGATCGGCAACGGCACCGCCTCCCGCGAGACCGACAAGCTCGCCGCCGACCTGATCAAGCTCCACCCCGAGCTCAAGCTCACCAAGGTGATGGTGTCGGAGGCGGGCGCGTCGGTGTACTCGGCCTCGGCCTACGCCTCCGAGGAGCTGCCGGACCTGGACGTGTCGCTGCGCGGCGCCGCCTCCATCGCCCGCCGCCTCCAGGACCCGCTGGCCGAGCTGGTCAAGATCGACCCCAAGTCGATCGGGGTCGGCCAGTACCAGCACGACCTGGCCGAGATCAAGCTGTCGCGCTCCTTGGATGCGGTGGTCGAGGACTGCGTGAACGGCGTGGGCGTGGACGTCAACACCGCGTCGGTGCCGCTGCTGACCCGGGTGTCGGGCGTGACCTCCACCCTGGCGCGCAACATCGTCGCGCACCGCGACGCCAACGGCCCCTTCCGCACCCGCGAGGCGCTGCGCTCGGTGCCGCGCCTGGGCCCGAAGGCCTTCGAGCAGTGCGCGGGCTTCCTGCGCGTGCCCGGCGGCGACGACCCGCTGGACGCCTCGGCGGTGCACCCGGAGGCCTACCCGGTGGTGCGGCGCATCCTGGACCGGGTGGGGACCGACCTGCCGTCGCTGATCGGCGACAAGGACCTGCTGTCGCGGGTGCGCCCGCAGGAGTTCGTGGACGACACCTTCGGCCTGCCCACGGTCACCGACATCCTCGCCGAGCTGGACAAGCCCGGCCGGGACCCGCGCCCGGCGTTCACCACCGCCACCTTCAAGGAGGGCGTGGAGAAGCTCCAGGACCTGGCCCCGGGCATGCTCCTGGAGGGCGTGGTCACCAACGTGGCGGCGTTCGGCGCGTTCGTGGACGTGGGCGTGCACCAGGACGGCCTGGTGCACGTGTCGGCGCTGTCGTACAAGTTCGTGGAGGACCCGCGCGACGTGGTCAAGCCGGGCGACATCGTGAAGGTCAAGGTCCAGGAGGTCGACATCCCGCGCAAGCGCATCTCGCTGACCATGCGCCTGGACGACGAGGCCCCCGCCCGCGGCGGCCGGGGCGGCCGCGAGGAGCGCGGCGGCAGCGGCGACCGCGGCGGCAACGACCGCCGCCGGGGCAACGGCGGCGGTGGCGGCGGCGGCGGCGGCCGTCGGAGCAACGGCAACGGCGGTGGCGGCGGACGCGGCCGGGACAGCCGCGAGGGCGCCGCCCCGCAGGGCGCGATGGCCGAGGCGCTGCGCCGCGCCGGTCTGGGCAAGTAGCCCTCGACCCCGGGTCCCGGCGGTGACGCACCGCCGGGACCCCCGTCGCCGCGGCCCGGTCCCCCGCGCGGCCCGGGCCTGCGGGAACAGCGTTCCCGCCACCCGGTCGCGACACGGACTCCGGCACACGCCGGACAGGCGGTCCGCGCAGCGGGGCGCGGACCCGCACGGACACCACGTCCGCCCACGCCGACGCGACGCGGGCGTCGGCCCCTCCTGGAGGGCCGGTACGGGATCCGTCGTGCTCGGCGCGGACCGGTCCCCCGCAGCCGCGGGGCGGCGCGGGCTCCGGTCACCCCCGGCCGGGCCCCGTCCGGCTCAGACGCAGTCCCGCGGGATGACCGAGGTGTAGATCTTCGTGGCCACCCGCCTCGTGCCCTCGTAGGCGTCGAGCGTCGCGTGCAGGTGGAAGTCGGTCGCCGTGGACGTGAGCACCGTGTGGGTCCTGGTCCGCACGGACCAGTCGCCGCGGGCGAAGCCCATCGTCCACACCGCCTCGCCCCGGACCGAGTCGTGGTCGTCGCCGACCCGGCTGTAGCACTCCTGCGCGCGACGGGTCACCTCCAGGCCGATGTCGTCGAAGCGCACCGTCCCCAGGTCCTTGACCACGTCCAGCGCGGCCCCGTAGCGCACGAGGTCCTGCGTCAGGTCCCACCGCTCCTCGCCCGGGACGACCCGGGTCGTCGCGATCGGGGCGGTGCCCTCGGGCTCGCCGAAGGACGCCACCTCCCGCCCGTCGCCGCCTTCGACCGGACGCACCGGAAGCAGCACGCGGGTGTGCTCCCCCTGGAACACGGAGAGGGTCACCGGCTCGGGCGAGGGCCACACGAGCGGCCAGTAGGAGGTGGAGACCGAGATCCGCACCCGGTGCCCGGCCGGGAAGGCCTGGGCCACACCGTTGAGGGGGACCGACACGCGGTACCTGCGCCCGGGCACGAGCTTGCGCGGCCTCTCGTGACCGCTGGCGTGGGTGAGGTTGAGCAGCCCGTAGGTCACCCGCGTGGCCTGCCCCTTGGGCGTGACGTCGCACAGCCGCACCGCGACCATCGCGTCGGGCCGGTCCACGGCGAGTTCGAGCTCGACCACCGCGGAGCCCAGGATCTCCAACCGCTGGGGAAGCGGCACGCTGTCGAAGACGATCGACCCGCCGTCGTCCTCGCGCTGGTCGTAGGGCAGGTCCGGAGGAGCGTTGTACGAACACCACTTGCCCGCGTGCTGTCCCGTGGACAGCGGAGAGGACAGGGTCAGGGCGTCCTCCCTCTTCTCCGGCTCTCCCTCTCCAAGCACCCGGCCGGCCCCCAGCGAGCGTGACTCGAACACGATGTTCGGTGACGGCCACTCCCGCTCACCGACCCAGCGCCCGGGCCGATCCTCGTAGGCGGTGGAGGGGATCACGCTCTCCTGCATCCAGGCCCGCAGGGCGGGTGCGTCCATCACGTCGTTGTCCACGCCCTTGAGCCAGCGGTCCCACCAGCGCACCATCTCCTGGAGGAAGCCGATGGCGGGGCCGGGCTGGCCCAGGTGCGGGTACTTGTGCGACCAGGGGCCCAGCAGCCCGAGGCAGGGAACCCCCAGGCCCGCCAGCAGCCGGAAGACCGAGTTGGAGTAACCGTCGGCCCAACCGCTGACGGCCATGACGGGCACCTGGATCGCGCCCAGGTCCTCGATCACCGAACCGTGCCTCCAGTACGCGTCCCGGTGCTGGTGGCGCAGCCAGGTGTCGAGCCACAGGCCGCTGTGCTCCAGCCGCTCGTGCCACATGTCGCGCCAGCGCTCACCGACCAGGGCCGGATCGGGCGGGCAGGAGTTGTAGGCGAACATCGTGGAGGCCCAGGACAGGTTGTCCCCCAGCAGGCACCCGCCCATGTAGTGCACGTCGTCGGAGTAGCGGTCGTCGGTGGAGCAGGCCGTCACGATCGCCCGCAGGCTCTCCGGCCGCCGCGCGGCGACCTGGAGGGCGTTGAACCCGCCCCAGGAGATGCCCATCATGCCGGTGCGGCCGTCGCACCAGGGCTGGTCGGCGAGCCAGGCGAGCACCTCCTCGGCGTCCAGGAGCTCGCGTTCCAGGTACTCGTCGGTGAGCACACCCTCGGAGTCGCCGCTGCCGCGCAGGTCCACGCGGACGCACGCGTACCCGTGCCCGGCCATGTAGGGGTGGTGCACCGAGTCGCGCTGCGCGGTCAGGTCGCGCCTGCGGTACGGAATGAACTCCAGGACCGCCGGCACCGGGGCCCCCTCGCTTCCCACCGGACGCCAGATCCGCGCGGCGAGCCGGACTCCGTCGCTGATCGGGATCAGGACGTACTCGTCCTCGCGGACCCCGTGCGGCAGGTCGCTGACGGTCCTCATCACCGGATCCCCCCGTTTCGGGCCTCGTCGTCGGTGTCATGGATCGTGAAGGGCAGCTCCGCCACGCAGGCCCGGTACCTGCGCTCGCACTCCGCGCTGTCCCCGGCGCCCACGAACACGTGGGCCAGCTCGAAGCTGTAGCTGTCCTGGATGGGCAGGTCGGAGAGCCACTGGCCCTGGCGCGCGACGATCTCCACCTTCGTCCCCGGCGCCGTCTTCTCCGCGCGCGCGACGTCCTCCGCGGTGGGCACCGCCGCGACGAAGCCGTCGCGGAAACGGCGTATGAACCACTTGGCGGCCACCGCGTACCGCCCGTCGCGTTCCAGCTCGGGCTCCTCCCCCAACGCGACCCTCAGGCAGATCTCGTGGTTGGACACCCCACGCACGAGCTCGAACAGCCTGGCGTGGGACTGGGAGTGGCGCGGATTGATCTCCAGGAGCCGGACGTCGCCGCTCCGCGGGTCGTGGAAGTACTCGATGTTGAAGGTGACGTCGTCCAGGCCGACCCGGGAGATCACGCGCTCGGACAGCTCGGTCAGACGGGCACCGACCTCTTCGGACACCGTGGACGGGTACTCGTAGCGCAGGAAGCTCGACGTGCCCGGATAGCGGTGGGAGTCGACGATCCCGTAGACGTGGGGAACGCCCCCACGGACGTAGCCCTCGACGGTGAGCTGGTCACCCGTGGCCTCCTCCTCGGCCAGCGCGGCGGTGCCCCCGCACCCGGCGACCTCCGGAGGCAGCCGCAGCAGGTCCATCACCCACTGGAAGGACGCGCCGAGGCGCCCGGCGCCCGCCCTGATCCTGTCCATCGCCGCACGGAACTCGTCGTCGTCGGCGGCGCGGAAGGCCAGTTCGGAGGAGAACGACTTCACCGGCTTGACCCACAGCGGGTAGGACAGCCCCTCCGGTCTGACCGTGGCGTCGAGCCCGACCGCGGCGAAGCGGGGAACGGCCTCGGGGATGACGGCGCGCTGTTCCAGGCGGCTCCAGTACTTGTGCTCGCACCGGATGACCGCTTCCAGGGGCGCGCACGACAGCCCCCGCTCCCGGCAGAGCAGCGGCACCAGCGAGCTGACCGGGAAGTCCCAGAACCCGATGACCGCGTCGACCCCGCCCTCGAAGGAGTCCAGCCTCTCGGCCGCCAGGGCGAGGACTCCGGGCACGTCCACCTCCCGGTGCTGGCCGATCTCCTCGAGGTCGAGCAGCGGGAGGAAACGGTAGCCGCGGTCGGCGGGCAGCGAGAGCAGGACCTCCCGGTTCTGGTCGTCGAGTCCCAGGACGAAGACGTTCGTGGTCATCGCGCACCTCCGGCGGGGTGGTGCCAGCCGATGGCCACGCCCCCGCACCGGAAAGGTCGTCTGTCCGATACGCCCCGGACACCGGCGCCACCCACTCCTACCTGTGAGGATGCCCCCCTCCCCCGCCGGTCCCGATCAGCCCGCGAGGGGTTTCCCGAACCTTTACCGGCTGCGGGTCGAACCGGGGCGGCGCCGCCCCGCCCCCCGCCTCACCAGACGGGACGCAGCGGGGGCAGTTCCTCCCCCGCCAGCCCCCGGACGAGTTCGGCGAGCTCGCCGCGCAGGTGGGCGAGCCCACCCGTACCGAGGCGCTCGCCGACCCTCTCCTCCAACGCGTGCAGGACCCGGCCCGCGACGGCGAGGTGCTCGTGGGCCCGGTCGGTGAGGACGACCAGGCGGCGCCGCCCGCCCCCGGCGTGCTCCACGCGCCGCACGTACCCGCGCTCCTCCAGGTAGGTGACGATCTGCCCGGCCGCCTGCTTGGTGACGCCCAGGCGTTCGGCCAGCTCGGTGCTGGTCGCGCCGCCGTGCCGGAGCACCTGGAACGCGAATCCGTGGACGGGCCGCAGTTCCTGGTAGCCCGCGGCGCCGACTCCGCGCACGAACTCGCCCAGCACCAGTTGGAAGGCCATGCCCAGGAGGAAGGTCAGCTCGGCGCGCTCCAGGGGATCGTCGTTCATGACCCCATCTTGACACACCTGGGTAAACCAGCTTTACTCACCAAGTAAAGGAGCTTTACTCACAAGGCGTCGCCAGACGCGTGCCAGCTCTCCCCGGCGCCCCCCGGGCGCTCGGACCCGACGGTCGACCCACTCCACCCGCACGAGAAGGACAGGAACGCATGAGGATCATCGACGAGACCGAAGCCCGCACCACCACGACACCCGCCGGGACCATGTCGGCCCTGGCCGGACCCAGCCAGGGCAGCCGGCAGCTGAGCACCTGGCGGGTGCGCATGGACCCCGGATCGGCCTCCCCCGAGCACGTGGTCGACCGGGACCAGGTGTGGATGCCCGTCTCCGGGCGGTTCGAGGTCAGCGTCGACGGACGGAACGCGTCCGTGACCTCCGGCCAGGCCGCCCACATCCCCGCAGGGGCGATCCGTAGGGTGCGCACCACCGACGAACCCGGCGAGGCGCTGGTGTGCATGGTGCCCGAGGGACGGGCGACCGTCGTGGGCCAGGAGCGGTCCGTTCCCCTGCCCTGGGCCGAGTGACGCCCTGCCGCCGCCCGGAGAGCCCGCCTACCTGGGGGCCAGGGCCACCCCGGACCACAGCTCGCGCACCGGCGAGGCGTCGCTGGCGTGCAGCAGGTCGTCGGTGTCCCACACCTTGACCGCGGTGGCCTCGGCCGTCACCGCGGGCCAGCCCGGGTCCCCCGTCGCGGCGAAGTCGCGCCAGGCCGCGACCATGCGCCCCGACAGCGCCCGGTGGGCCTCGGTGGGCTCGCCGCCGAGCAGGAACCGCCCGAAGTCGGTGTCCAGGTTGCCGAACGCGAACGGCAGGTCGAAGGCGTGGCAGGCCCCCAGGCGCCCCTCCATGGCGGGGCTCTCCGCGGCCAGCCGGAAGAAGTGCGCGCGTCCCCCGGCCGCGGCGTGCGCCTCGGCGAAGCGCACCGTGTACTCGCAGAACAGCGCGTCGCCCTGGATCGCGGCGAACAGCTCGCGCAGCGTGGCCTCGGGGTGCACGGACCGGTAGGCGGCCACCGCGTCCTCCCCCAACCCCAGACGGGAGGCCGTCACCGCCAGGGAGGACTCGTCGTCGATCTCCACGCTCTGCCCCAGCTCGGTGAACAACCGGTACTCGTGGGCGTTGTGGCCGACCAGCAGGTCCACCCCCGAGGCGGCGCCGCGCGCGACCGCCTCCAGCGGGGCCTCGGGCAGTTCGGGCCCGCCGACCACGGGCGCGAAGCAGGTGAAGGGCTTGGTGCGCACGCCCCCCGAACCCCTGGCCGGAGCGGAGGCGAGCACCGCGTCGGTGGCCTCCAGCAGCTTCTCCGGCGCCAGCGCGGCCAGGGCGTCGGCCTCCAGCGGCACGCCCGCGGCCGCGGCGATCCGCCCGGAGACCAGCCGCGCGGTGTCCGCGGTGAGCATGTCCCCCGGGACGCTGTGCGCGATCGCGCGCCGGAAGAGCCCCCGGGCCTGCGGCGAGGCCATCAGGCACGCGACCGAACCGGCCCCGGCGGACTCCCCCGCCACCGTCACGTTGTCGGGATCTCCCCCGAAGGCGGAGACGTTCTCCCGCACCCACCGCAGTGCGGCGGCCTGGTCGAGCAGGCCGCGGTTGTCGGGGCGGCCGGGCACGTGACCGAAGCCCTCGAAGCCCAGCCGGTAGTTGATCCCCACCACGACCAGGCCGCTCTCGGCGAGCCGGGTGCCGTCGTAGGTGATCTCGGAGGCCGCTCCGACGATGTAGGCGCCCCCGTGGATCCACACGAGCACGGGGGCGCGGTCGCCCTCGCGGGCGGCGGTCCACACGTTGAGCGACAGGCAGTCCAGGGACGTCTGCGGGGTCCAGGGCGCCGCGCCCAGGAGCTGGTTGCCCTGCGGGGGCGGCGGGCCGAAGGAGGTGCAGTCGCGGACGCCGTCCCAGGGGGCCGGGGGCGCGGGGGCGGCGAAGCGGCGCTCCCCGAAGGGTGCGGCGGCGTAGGGCACGCCCCGGTAGACGGCGACCCCGCCGCTCTCGGAGCGCGGCGAGGCGGTGCCCCGGACCCGTCCGGCTGCTGTCGTCACTGTGTGCTCGGCGTCCACGTGCGTCCTCCCCATCGGTGCGCGGCACCCCACACCTAACAACGTTAGGCAGACGGGCGCAAGACCCCGGCGGCGACCGCGCGGCGACGCCCCCGCCCGCGACACCCGTCCGATCAGCCG
The DNA here is from genome assembly GCA_000340945.1 of Nocardiopsis synnemataformans DSM 44143. Lineage (GTDB taxonomy): Bacteria > Actinomycetota > Actinomycetes > Streptosporangiales > Streptosporangiaceae > Nocardiopsis > Nocardiopsis synnemataformans. The sequence continues at coordinate 14,968 of ANAW01000258.1, forward strand.
GGACGCCGCGGGCCCCGGAGTCCGACCGACCGGTAACATACCACCTGGTCGGTATGAACAGACGAAGGAGAGGTCGCCCATGCGCGCCATCCAGATCACCGAGTTCGGCGGACCCGAGGTCCTGAACCTCACCGAACTGCCCGATCCCGAGGCGGGGCCCGGCGAGGTCCTCGTCGATGTCACCCGCGCCGGGGTCAACTTCGCCGACACCCACCAGGCCGAGAACAGCTACCTGGCCCCCGCCACGCTTCCGCTGGTCCCGGGCATGGAGATCGCCGGACGCACTCCCGACGGCCGCCGCGTGGTCGCCCTGACCACCAGCGGCGGCTACGCCGAGAAGGCCACCGCCGCCTCCAACATGGCCTTCGACATCCCCGACGGGGTCTCGGACGAGGACGCGCTCGCCCTGATCGTGCAGGGCGCCACCGCCTGGGTGCTGCTGCGCAGGTCCGTGCGGATGGACCCGGGCGAGTCGGTCGCGGTGCACGCGGCGGCCGGCGGCGTGGGCACGCTCGCCGTCCAGCTGGCCAAGCGGTTCGGCGCCGGACGGGTCGTCGCCGTGGCCAGCAGCGAGGACAAGCGCGCGCTGGCCGCGGAGCTGGGCGCGGACGCCGTCGTGGACTCCGCCGCCCCCGACATGACCGAGGCGCTGATCGAGGCCAACGGCGGTCAGCGCGTGGACGCCGTCCTGGACATGGTGGGCGGCCGGGTCACCGACCAGAGCGTGCGGGCGCTGGCCCCGTTCGGGCGCCTGGCCTTCTACGGCATGGCCTCGCGCGAGCTGCCCAGCCCGGTGCAGCCCGCCAACCTCATGCGTTTCTCCACCAGCGTGAGCGGCATGTGGCTGCCGCACGTGTGGACGCTGCCGGGCGACGTGATGAACCGGGCGATGGCGGAGCTGTTCACCCTCGTGGCCGAGGGTCATCTGAGGCCCGTTCTGGGCGGCGCCTACCCCCTGGGGGAGGCCGCGCGGGCGCACGAGGCGCTGCGTTCCCGGGGGACCATCGGCAAACTCACCCTCGACATCACCGCATAGGAAAGCGTCACCTTTACACCGTAGATCATCAAGTGTCCGACATGTCGGATTTCGGCACTCCCCGTGCGGACCGGCGCGGCGCCCGCCGCGCCGGTCCGCCGCGGCAGGGGCCGCGGNGGGACCCCGGGGGGAGCTCCGCGCGGACGGCCCTACTCGGCGGAGGTGCGGTACACCAGGTCGGCGTAGTCGGGGTGGCGCTGGATCCACCCCTTGACGAAGGGGCACAGGGGCAGCACCGCCAGGCCCCGGGGGCGCACGTCGTCCAGGGCCTCCCTGACCAGGGTTCCGCCCAGGCCGCGCCCCTCGTAGGAGGGGTCGATCTCGGTGTGGGTGAAGGTGACCAGTTCGTCGGTGAGGATGTACTCGGCGAATCCGGCCACCTCCCCCTCGACCCTGATCTCGTAGCGTTTCCGGTCCCGTACGTCGACCACGTCGGTCGTCATGGAAGCCCTCACTTTCCGGTCCGCGGGGGGACGTCGTCGGCCCGCGCCGCCATTGTCGCGCCTCGGCGTCCCTTTCGCCCCTTGCGGCACGCACCTCCCCCGACATAGAGTCGCCATGACATACCGACCAGTCGGTCTAAGGAGAGCGGAATGACATCCCGGTTCGGCGGGCGGACCGCCATCGTCACCGGCGCGAGCCGGGGCATCGGCCTGGCCATCGCCCAGCGGCTCGTCGACGAGGGCGCGCGCGTGTGCGTCACGGCGCGCAAGCCCGAGCCCCTCGAGGAGGCCGTCAAGGCCCTGGGCGGACCCGAGCACGCCATCGGGGTCCCCGGCCGGGCCGACGACCCCGAGCACCAGGACGCGGCCGTGGCCGCCACCCTGGAGGCCTTCGGCAGCGTCGACATGTTCGTCAACAACACCGGCATCAACCCGGTCTACGGGCGGATGGTCGACCTGGACCTGGACGCGGCCCGCAAGATCTTCGAGGTCAACGTGCTGTCGGCCATCTCGTGGACGCAGAAGGCCTACCACGCCTGGATGGCCGAGCACGGCGGCGCCGTCGTCAACGTCTCCTCCGTGGCCGGGATCAAGCCCGCCCCCGGCATCGGCTTCTACGGCGCCACCAAGGCGACGCTCATCCACGTCACCGAGGAGCTGGCCGTCGAGCTGGGCCCGGGGGTCCGCGTGAACGGCGTCGCCCCGGCCGTGGTCAAGACCAGGTTCGCCGCCGCGCTCTACGAGGGCCGCGAGGAGAAGGTCGCCGCCCAGTACCCCCTGGGGCGCCTGGGCGAACCCGGGGACGTGGCGGGCGCCGTGGCCTTCCTGCTCTCCGACGACGCCTCCTGGATCACCGGCCGCACCCTCGTCCTCGACGGCGGCGTCACCCTCACCGGAGGTGTGTGACATGGAGCTGAACGACACCGGAGCCGTGGTCACCGGCGCGGGCAACGGCATCGGCGCCGCGATCGCGCGCAGGCTCGCCGGAGCCGGGGCCCGCGTCGTGGTCAACGACCTGGACGCGGGCGCCGCCGAGGCCGTGGCCGCCGAGATCGGCGGGGGGGGCCG
>ANAW01000259.1:0-6201 GCA_000340945.1 Nocardiopsis synnemataformans DSM 44143
CGACGCCGCCGGCGAGGCGGGTGTCACCGCCCTCGTGGCCGAGGCCGGAGCGCACCTGGGCGGCATCGACCTGTACGTGGCCAACGCGGGCGTGGGCGTGGGCGGCGGCCCCGAGGCCCCCGAGGCCGACTGGGACCTGGCCTGGCAGGTCAACGTCATGGCCCACGTGCGCGCCGCCCGCGAACTGGTGCCCGGCTGGCTGGAGCGCGGGCAGGGCCGCTTCCTGACCACCGTGTCGGCGGCGGGCCTGCTCACGATGCTGGGCAGCGCGCCGTACTCGGTGACCAAGCACGCCGCGCTGGCCTTCGGCGAGTGGATGTCGGCCACCTACGGCGACCGCGGGATCACCGTGCAGTGCGTGTGCCCGATGGGCGTGCGCACCAACCTGCTGGAGAGCAGCGGCGACACCGGCAGGGCCATCCTGTCCCCGGAGGCGATCACCCCCGAGGAGGTCGCCGACGCGGTGATGGTCGGCCTGGCCGACGGGCGCTTCCTGATCCTGCCGCACCCCCAGGTCGCCGACCACTACGCGGCCCGGGCCGACGACACCGACCGCTGGCTCGCGGGGATGCGCCGTCTCCAGGCCAGGGTCTTCGAGGGGCAGGCGTGAGCGGCGAACACACGGACGAGCTCCCGGGCCTGGGCCTCACCAGCCTGCGCGCCTACCTGGACGCGGCCGTGCCCGGCCTGGTCGCGGGCCCGCTGGAGGGCCGGGTGGTCGCGGGCGGCAAGTCCAACCTGACCTACGTGGTCACCGACGGCACCGGCAGCTGGGTGGTGCGCCGCCCGCCGCTGGGCCACGTGCTGGCCACCGCGCACGACATGCCCCGCGAGTACCGGGTGATGAGCGCGCTGCGCGACACCGCCGTGCCCGTCCCCCGCACGTACGTCCTGTGCGAGGACACCGGCGTGCTGGGCGCGCCGTTCTACGTCATGGAACACGTGGCGGGCACCCCCTTCCGCACCAGCGACGAGATCGCCCCGCTGGGCGCCGGGGCCGTCCGCGGCGTGGCCGAGGCGCTGATCGCCACCCTGGGCGAGCTGCACGCGGTGGCTCCCGAGGAGGTGGGGCTGGGCGACTTCGGCCGCCCGCAGGGCTTCCTGGAGCGCCAGGTGCGCCGCTGGGGCAAGCAGCTGGACGCCTCCCGCAGCCGGGACATCCCCGGGATCGACGAGCTGCACGGGAAGCTCGCCGCGACGCTGCCCGAGCAGTCGGCGCCCGCGATCGTGCACGGCGACTACCGCCTGGACAACGTGCTGGTCACCTCCGAGGGGCGCATCAACGCGGTCCTGGACTGGGAGATGGCCACGCTCGGCGACCCGCTCGTGGACCTGGGCCTGATGCTCGTCTACCAGGCGCAGCCCGTGGGCGTGGGCGCCGCGCCCGCCACCTCCGCCGAGGGCTACCCCTCCCCCGAGGAGCTGGTGGGCATGTACGCCGCCGCGACCGGCCGCGACGTGTCCCGGCTGGGCTGGTACGTGGCCCTGGGCTGCTTCAAGCTCGCGGTGATCGCCGAGGGCATCCACTTCCGCCACAGCCAGGGGCTGACCGTCGGGGCGGGCTTCGACCGGGTCGGCGAGGTGGTCGCACCCCTGGTGGAGCGCGCGCACACCATGCTCAAGGAGGACTGAAATGGACTTCGCCCACGACAGGGAGACCGAGGAGCTGCGCGAGCGGCTGCTCGCCTTCATGGACGAGCGCGTCTACCCGGCCGAGGCGGTGCTGGAGGAGCAGCTCGCCGCGCGCGAGGACCACTGGTCGACCGCGCCGGTGGTGCGCGAGCTCCAGGCCGAGGCGCGCGAACGCGGGCTGTGGAACCTGTTCCTGGCGGGCCACCCCGAGCACGGCGGCCTGCCCAACCTGCGGTACGCGCCGCTGGCGGAGATCACCGGTCGCAGTCCGCGCCTGGCCCCGATCGCGCTCAACTGCGCCGCGCCCGACACCGGGAACATGGAGGTGCTGACGATGTTCGGCACCGCGGAGCAGCGCGAGCGCTGGTTGGAGCCCCTGCTCGACGCCCGGATCCGCTCGGCGTTCGCGATGACCGAGCCCGCGGTGGCCTCCTCCGACGCCACCAACATCACCACCAGCATCGTCCGCGACGGCGACGAGTACGTGGTCAACGGGCACAAGTGGTACATCACCGGGGCCCTCAACCCCGAGTGCGCCGTGTTCATCGTGATGGGCAAGACCGACCCCGACGCCGAGCGGCACAGGCAGCAGAGCATGGTGCTGGTGCCGCGCGACGCCCCCGGGCTGACGGTCAGGCGGGGCATGACGGTGTACGGCTACGACGACAGCGACCACGGCGGCCACGCCGAGGTGGTGTTCGAGGACGTGCGGGTGCCCGTCTCGAACCTCGTCGGCGGCGAGGGCGAGGGGTTCGCCATCGCCCAGGCCCGGCTGGGTCCGGGCCGCATCCACCACTGCATGCGCGGCATCGGCATGGCCGAGCGGGCCCTGGAGCTCACCTGCCGCCGGGTGCTGGACCGCGTGGCCTTCGGGCGGCCGCTGGCCGACCAGGGCGTGGTCCGCGAGTGGATCGCCGAGGCGCGCGTGGCCATCGAGCAGCTGCGGCTGCTGGTGCTCAAGACCGCCTACCTGATGGACACGGTGGGCAACCGGGGCGCGCACACCGAGATCCAGGCGATCAAGATCGCCACCCCGCGCACGGTGGAGTGGATCCTGGACAAGGCGATCCAGGCGCACGGCGCGGCCGGGGTCAGCCAGGACCTGCCCCTGGCCGGATGGCTGGCGGGGGTGCGGTCGCTGCGGCTGGCCGACGGGCCCGACGAGGTGCACCTGCGCTCGCTGGGCCGCGCGGAGCTGCGCAAGCACCGCCGGTAGTGGTTCGCTCCGGGGCTCCGCGCCCGGGGAGCGCACGAGGGGGCCGGACGCGACGCCCGCGTCCGGCCCCCTCGTCCTCGGGAGGACCGCGCTCAGGCCCCGGGGCGCAGCCCCGCCACGAGCAGGTCGGCGAAGTGGCGCCCCACGTCCTCGCCGCTGAGCGCGCCGCCCGGGTGGTACCAGGTGCTCAGGTGGTGCACCGAGCCGAAGAAGTAGTTCACCACCAGGTCGGCGGAGACGTCGGTGCGGAAGATCCCCTCGTCCTGCCCCTGGGCAACCATGTCCCGGAAGATCTCGTGGTAGCGGCGGCGCTCGGCGCGCACGGCGCGCTGCTTGTCCTCGCTCAGCTGGTGCATGGAGCGGAAGAAGATGACGGTGTCGTCGAGGTTGGCGACGCTGGTGACGATGACGTCGGCCGCGGCGGCGTGCACGCGGTCGGCCACCGGCTCGTCCCGCGAGGCGATCCGCACCAGGTGCTCGGTCTGCATGCGCAGCACGCGGGCGTAGACCTCGTAGAGCAGGTCGTCCTTGGAGCCGAAGTAGTGGTACATGGCGCCCTTGGTGACGCCCGCGGCGGCCACGACCTCCTGCACGGAGGTGCCCTCGTAGCCGTTGGAGGCGAACAGCCGCGTCGCCGCCCCCAGGAGGCGCTCGGGCACCGACCTGGTCGGTGTGTCGGCCTCGGCCGTCTGCTGTCCTCGCGCCATGTGCTGCCCCACCTCGTGCCCCGTCAATCCCGGAAATACCGGCCGGGACAGCATACCGACCGGCTGGTACCCGACGCCACGCGCACGGGTGCCGCCCCTCACACCACCCGCAGGTCCACCTTGCGCCCGTCGGGGTCGGTGAGCACGCGGCGCCCCGGCTCCAGGGGCGGTACGGCGCGGTCTCCGTGCACGGTGAACCCGAGGCGTACCGCACCCGTGGAGCGGTCGGCGGTGGCCGGATAGATCTCGACGACCATGCCGTCGGCCAGCTCGGCCGCGTGGTGCTCGGGCCCCGAACCGTGCCGCTCGCGGACGAAGCGCAGACCGAGCCCGGCGTAGAAGGCGCGGCACTCCTCGACGCGGTCGGTGTAGAGGACCAGGAGCGTGGCGCGCGGGAGCGCCGTCTCCAGGGGTCCGCCCTCCTCCAGGATCCGCCGGGCGCGGGCGTACTTGGCGCGCAGCCGCCGCGCCGGCTCGTCGGGCAGCAGGCCCAGGCGGCGCTCGTCGGAGTTGTGGGCGTTGTCGGCGAGCTTGACCAGCCTGCCCAGCGGGTCGGCGGCGGCGCGGCGCACCAGCTCCTCGTAGGGCTCCCCCGCGCGTCGGGTCACCGACTCCACCGCGCGCACGACCTCCTCCGGACAGCCCCTGGCGCGCAGGTCGTCGGCGGTGAGCGGGGTGTCCTCCAGCACGTCGTGCAGCACCCCGGCCGTCTGGGCGCGCTCGCCGTGCCCGGCGAGCAGGTCGCGCACCGCGAACACGTGCTCGGCGTAGGGCCGACCTGCCCGGTCGACCTGCCCGGCGTGGGCCTCCTCCGCCAGGCGCGAGGCCTGTTCCAGCGTCATCGCCACCGCCGCCCCCTCCCCCGTCACGCCGACCGTACCGGGCGCGCGGGGCGGGGCCGCCCTCAGCCCCGCACGAAGTTGTCCCCGTACTCCCGCGAGGGCGCGACGGGCGTGATGACGTCGACCAGGACCCCGCCGGGGTCGGCGACGATGAAGTGCCGCTGGCCGAAGTCCTCGGTGCGGATCCCCAGCTCGGGGCGCAGGCCGCCGCGCACCACGAGGCGCTCCCACTCGGCGTCCACGTCCTCCACCTCGAAGTTGAGCAGCAGGCCCTGGACGGGCCTGCGGTAGCCCTCGGGGACGGTGGGGTGCCCGGGGTCGAGCAGGGCCAGCTCGTACTCGGGCGGGCCGGGCCTGCGCAGACTCACGTACCAGTCGGCGGCGAAGGTCTCCTCGAAGCCGAACAGACCGACGTAGAAGTCCCGGGACTCGGCCAGACGGGGCGTGCCGACCACCGGGTAGAAGCTGTTGAGCCGCATGGCCCCACCTTTCACGTACCTTCGGTATGTGAAGGTACGCTATTGGCATACCATCGGTATGTCAACAAGGGGGAGGTCAGGACATGGCCGCGGAACCGGGAGGCCGCGCCCGGCAGCGGGAGCGCACCAGGCGGGTCCTGCTGCGCGAGGCCCGCAGGCTGTTCGCCGCGCACGGGTACGGCGGGGTGGGACTGGCCCGGATCGTGGCGGACTCCGCGGTCACCAAGGGCGCCCTGTACCACCACTTCGAGGGCAAGCCGGACCTGTTCCGCGCGGTCCTGGAGGAGGTGCAGTCCGAGGTCGGCGACGCCGTGGCGCGGGCGGCGGACGCGCACCCCGACCCGTGGGACCGGCTGACCGCCGGGTGCCGGGCCTTCCTCACCGCCAGCACCGCGCCGGACGTGCGGCGGATCATGCTGGTGGACGGGCCCGCCGTCCTGGGCTGGAGCACCTGGCGCGCCCTGGACGAGGCCTCCTCGGCACGCCACCTGGCCGAGGCGCTCTCCGCGCTGGTCGAGGCGGGCGTCCTGGAGCCGCGGCCGGTCGCGCCCGTGGCCCACCTGCTCTCGGGGGCGATGAACGAGGCCGCGCTGTGGCTGGCCGACAGCGACGACCCCGGGGACCTGGAGCAGGTGTGGGCGGCGCTCTCGCGCATGCTGGAGTCCCTGCGCCGCACCTGAACCCGAAGCGCTCCCGTCCGGCGCGAGGCAGGGCCGGGCGGGGGCGGACGAAGCCCTCGGACAGGGCCCGGGACTCGCCGTGTCAGGCGCTATCGTGGCCCCCATGGCGGAGAGCACGCAGACGGACGAGGACACGCGGTTCCGGGACGACTTCGTCGGGCGCTTCTCCGAGTACTGGCAGTCGCAGGGCCGCCCCCGCGCCGAGGGCCGCATCGTGGGCTACCTGCTCGTCGCCGACCGCGAGGCGGTGAGCGCCGAGGAGATCGCCGACGGCGCCCGGGTCAGCCGGGGTTCGGTGTCGCAGTCGGTGCGCCGCCTGCGCGAGATGGGCTTCGTGGAGCTGGTCTCCGCCCCCGAGCGCCGCTCCCGGCTGGTCGCCATGGACGAGGACGTCTGGGGCGGGTTCCTGCGCAACGAGCGCTCCTACCTCCGGCGGCAGAGGGAGCTCGCGGCGTCGGCCCTGGAGCGCCTGCCCGGCCTGAGCCCGCCAGCGCGCACCCGGCTGCGCAACATGCACGACTACATGACCTGGTTGGACGACTACCACGACACCCTGCTCTCCTCCTGGGAGGAGTACAAGGCCCGGCGGGGCTGAGGGGGGTCAGGCCCGCCCGTCGCCCGCCACCGCCCGGGAGCCGCTTCGCG
>ANAW01000260.1:0-9215 GCA_000340945.1 Nocardiopsis synnemataformans DSM 44143
GCACCCCCGCCCGTCGCCCGCCACCGCCCGGGAGCCGCTTCGCGGAGGGTGGGACACCCTCAACCGACGCCTCCGGCGCACTACCCCCTCTCGTGCGGGATGACCAGCGGCGTGCGGGTGCGCGGATCGGGCACCACGTCGCAGGGCAGCCCGAACACCTCCTCCACCAGGCGGGCGGTCACGACCTCCTCCGGAGGGCCGTCGGCGACCACCCTGCCCTCCTCCATCAGCACCAGGCGGGTGGCGAACCGGGCGGCCTGGGCCAGGTCGTGCAGGACCGCGACCACCGTGCGCCCCCGGCGGTGCAGGTCGGCGAACAGCTCCAGCAGGTCGTACTGGTGGGCGATGTCCAGGTAGGTGGTGGGCTCGTCCAGCAGGAGGACGTCGGTGTCCTGCGCCAGGACCATCGCCACCCAGGCGCGCTGGCGCTGACCGCCCGAGAGCGAGCCCACCTGGGTGTCGGCCAGGTCGGCCAGCCCGGTCAGTTCCAGCGCGCGCCCGATCGCCGTCTCGTCCTGGGGGCTCCACTGGCGCACCAGCGTGTGGTGCGGGAAGCGGCCGCGGGCGGCCAGGGCCCGCACGGTGATGCCCTCGGGAGCGGTCGGGCTCTGCGGCAGCAGCGCCATCTGGCGCGCGACCGCCTTGGCCCGCTGGCCGCGCACGTCCCTGCCGTGCAGCAGCACCCGCCCCGAGATCGGCTTGTTCACCCGGCCCAGGGCCTTGAGCAGCGTGGACTTTCCGCAGCCGTTGGGGCCGACGATGACGGTGAACTCGCCCTCGGCCACCCCCAGGTCGAGGTCGCGCACGACCGGTTCGGCCCCGTACCCCAGGGTCAGGCCCTCCGCGGACAGCACCAGACTCACAGCACACCCTTTCGCCATTCACGAATCAGCAGATAGCCGAGGTAGACGCCGCCGAGCCCCATGGTGAAGACGCCGACCGGCAGCCCGTCGCCGACCGGGGACTGCTGGACGGCCAGGTCGGCCGCCATCAGCAGCAGGGCCCCGACCAGGGCCGTCAGCACCATGTTGGGGCCCGGCGCGGCGGAGAGGCGGCGCGCGATCTGCGGCGCGGTCAGGGACACGAACGCGATCGGACCGGCCACGCTCACCGCGGCCGCGGACAGCACCACCGACAGGCAGACGGCGGCCGTGCGGGTGGGGGCGGCCCGCGCGCCGAGGGCGTCGGCGAGCTCGTCGCCCATCTCGTTGACGGAGACCGGTCCGGCCAGGGCCGCCACGAACGGCAGCGCCAGCAGCAGGACCACCCAGATGGTGGTGGCGTGCTCCCAGGAGCGGGCGCCCAGGCTGCCGTTGACGTAGGCGGACAGGACGCTGGCCTGGTCGCGGGCCATCACGGACACGACGAAGTGGGTGAAGGCCTGCGCCATGGCGGCCACCCCGATGCCCGCCACGATCAGACGGCCGGGGTGGCGCAGTCCGGTCCCGGTCACCGTGGCCACGACGGCCATGGCCAGGGCGGCGCCGGCCAGGGCGCCCAGCGGCACGGGGAGCACCCCGGGCAGGACGAGGGCGGCGAAGGCCGCGCCCGCCCCGGCACCGGCGCCGAGGCCGATGACGTCGGGGCTGCCCAGGGGGTTGCGGGTGACGGACTGGAAGAGCGCGCCCGCCAGGCCCAGGGCGACGCCCGTGCCCGCGGCAACGGCCAGCCGGGGGCCGCGCAGCCGTTCGAGCACGAAGGTCTCGGTGGCCTCGCCCCCGCCCGTCAGGACGGTGGGCAGGCGGGTGAGGGGCACGCCGAGCCGCCCGAGGGCGAGCGTGGCCGCCGCGGCGGCGACCAGCAGGAGCAGGAGCCCCGCCGCCCACAGCAGCGAGCGCGGGTGGACGGGGAGCGCGACCGGGCCCAGCCTCAGCACGGGCGGGGAGGCCTTCGGGGGCCGCGGCTCCGCGTGCCCACGCCGGGCCGGGGTCACCGGGGCCGGGGTCGGTCGGGTGGTTCGGGTCATGGGGTACTCCGCATCCTGCGGACCGCGTACAACAGGACGGGCGCACCGACGAACGCGGTGACGACGCCGACCATGAGTTCGGTGGGACGCACGATGGTACGGCCGACGACGTCGGCGAGCAGCAGCAGGACGGGGCCCACCAGCAGCGCGAAGGGCACCTGCGCGCGGAAGTCGACGCCGACCAGGGCGCGCACCACATGCGGCACGGCCAGGCCGACGAAGGCGATGGGTCCGGCGGCCGCGGTGGCCCCAGCGGCGAGCAGGGTCCCCGCGACGAGCCCGGCCGAGCGGGTCCACACCGTGTTGGCGCCGGTGGCGATCGCGGCCTCCTCCCCCAGGGCCAGGGCGTTGAGGCCGCCGCAGACCACGAGCGCGATCAGGACGCCGACGCCGATGACCGGCAGCACGGACAGGATGACGTCGTAGCCGCGCCCGGCCAGGGAGCCGACCACCCAGTATCGGTAGCTGTCGAAGGTCTCGGGCAGGCTCAGCGCGACCGCCTGGACGTATGCGGTGAGCACGGCGGAGACCACCGCGCCCGCCAGGACCAGGCGGACCATGCCCCCGTCGCCGCCGCGGCTGCCCACCGTGTAGGCGGCCAGCCCGGCGACCAGGGCCCCGGGCAGCGCCCACCAAACCGTTCCGGTGACCGAGGTGGGCCCGAACAGCGCGGTGGCCGTGACCACCGCGGCGGCGGCCCCGGCGTTGACGCCCAGCAGGCCGGGGTCGGCGAGGGGGTTGCGGGTGATGCCCTGCATGAGGGTGCCCGCCAGGGCCAGGGCGGCCCCGGCCACCACCCCCAGGACGGTGCGCGGGTAGCGGCTCTCCACCACAGTGGTGGTGAAGGAGTCCGCCCCTCCGGTGAGCGCCGCCCACACGTCGGCGACCGGCGTGGGCCTGCTGCCCATGACGAGGCTGAGCAGGACCGCCCCCGCCAGGGCCGCGACGCCCGCACCGAGCACGAGCGCGGTGCGGGCGGGACGCGTGCGGGGCGCGGCCGCGGATGTCTTCGCCCTGACCATGGAGGGGCTAGTTCCCGATGTTCTGGGCGGCCTCTTCGATCATGGGCACGTAGCGGTCGATGACCCAGGGGACCGTCAGCGGGTTGATGATCGAGGAGGCGGTGACGAAGGAGTTGTCCTCGGAGGCGACCACGGCGCCGCTCTCGACGGCGGGGATGGCCGCGTACAGCTCCTGGGACTCGATCTCGGCGCGGGTCTCGGGGTCGGTGTAGAACGTGAAGAGCAGGTCGCTCTCGGAGAGCTGGTCGGCGTTCTCCAGGCCGATGATGGCCGAGTCGGTGCCCTCGGTCTCGGGGAAGGTCTCCACGACCGGGTCGACGGTCAGGCCCAGCCCGCGGACCATGGCCACGCGCTGCTCGTCGGGCAGGAACACGCCGAGGGTGCCGGGGCCGTCGGTGTAGACGTAGGAGAAGGTCAGGTCGGCGAACTGCTCGTTGGCCGCCGCGGCCTCGTCGAACTGCGTCTCGATGTCCTGGATGAGGCCCTGTGCCTCCTCGGGCTGGCCGAGCGCCTCGCCGATGATCTCGATCTGCTGGTCCCAGTCGGTGCTCCAGGGCAGCTCGGGGTAGGCGACCGTGGGGGCGATGTCGCTCAGGATGTCGTACTGCTCCTGGGTGACGCCGGACCAGGGGGCGAGGATGACGTCGGGCTCCAGCTCGATGATCGCCTCGAAGTCGATGTCGTCGGCGCCGGTGAACTGGGCGGGCAGCTCCCCGCCCGCCTCGGTGACCGCTTCGTGGATCCACGGCAGGTAGCCGGTGTCGTCGCTGCCCCACTCGTAGCTCTCGACGCCGACGGGCACGACGCCGAGGGCGATGGCGGTCTCGGCGGAACCCTGACCGAGGGTGACCACGCGCTCGGGCTGCTCGGGGATCTCGGCGGCGCCCAGGGCGTTGTCGATGCTGACCGGGAACTGGCCGCCGGCGGTGTCGCCGCCGCTCCCACCGGTGTCCTCCTCGGGGGTGCCGCACGAGGTGAGGCCGACGGCGAGGAGGGCGGTGAAGGCGATGCCGCTGACACGGCGAAGGGTGGAGGCCATGCTCACACTGCTTTCTTCGTCACGGGGAGTGACCGCGCCGTGTTCCGGCGGGCCGTTTCCGCGCATGGGGCGTCCCGAGGGGAAACACGGAGGACAGAACGGGAGGATCCCGGCAAAACCAAGGTTAGTCTAACCTCACTCAGCTTGGATTTCAAAAGTTCTGAACTCCGGAAGCGGGTCCCCCACGCCTCTCCCTGCCCCCGCCTGGCACACCCTTGACCTGCCATGGAGCTTGTCCGGCCTCTCCTCGGGAAGTGCCTCTAGAGGCAACCACCAACGCGAGGAGCACCATGATCGCCAAACTGTCCGAGATGGGTGTCACGTCCGAGATGGCCTACGGGGCCGGGCTCGCCTCCATCGGGCTCAGCTTCCTGAGCTGGTCCGCCTCCCTGAAGAAGGAGGAGGGTACCGGGCTGGCCCGCGCCGACCGATGGGGGATCTTCATCGGTGAGTGGGCGCCCACCTTCTTCGCGATCGGCGTCGCGCTTCGGCTGGAGGAGTCCAGCAAGAAGTAGGGCCGCGCCGCGGCGTCCGGGGACCCGGGCGCGAAGCGGCCGGACGGGTCGCGCGCCCGGTCGGAGCAGCTCCGGCCGGGCGCGACGCGTGTGCGGCCCAGGCCGCGACTCCGACCGCTTCCGCGCCGGGTGGACGGCCCGCGTACCGGTGGGGACAGCCCGCGTACCGCTTCCCCGCCCCTCGCACTCCCCCCACACCGTGGCCGGACCCGGTTCCGGTGCTTCCGAGGACTACGTCCGGCGCCCGCCCCCGCTCAGCCCCCCGAGGTGGACGCGGGCCTCCCAGGGCCGCAGCGGCGCGAAGGCGCCCTCGTCGGGGTGGTTGCCGATGAGGCGGACCGGGCCGCGCCCGGCGGCGGAGGGGTCCAGGTCCAGCGGCACCGTCCGCGCGCTCCAGTTGGCCACCACCAGCAGCACCCGGTCGTCGAGGACCCGCCGGTAGGCGTAGACCGCGGGGTCGTCCTCCAGCAGCGGCTCGAAGCGGCCGTGCACGATCACCGGGTGCTCCCTGCGCAGCGCGATGAGCCGCCGGTAGTAGTGGAAGACCGAGTCCGGGTCGGCCACGGCGGCCTCGGCGTTGATCTCCGTGTGGTTGGGGTTGATGCCGATCCACGGGGTACCGGTGGTGAAACCGGCGCCCGGCGAGGCGTCCCACTGCATGGGCGTGCGCGCGTTGTCGCGGCTCATCCGGGCGATGGCCGCCATCGCCTCCCCCGGGTCGACCCTGCCCGTGTCCACCACCGCGCGGTGGTGGTTGAGCGTCTCCACGTCGCGGTAGTCGGCGATGTCGCCCATGCGGGCGTTGGTCATGCCCAGTTCCTCGCCCTGGTAGACGTAGGGCGTGCCCCGCATCATGTGCAGGGTCGTGGCCAGCGCCGTGGCCGACGCCACCCGGTGGTCCTCGTCGCCGAAGCGCGACACCACCCGGGGCTGGTCGTGGTTGCTCCAGTACAGGCTGTTCCACCCGCGCTCGCCCATACCGGTCTGCCACCGGTTGAGGGACTTCCTGAGGCGGTGCAGCTCCGGGGGCCGGGGGTCGAACTTGCCGCCGGGACCGTGGTCCAGGTCCACGTGCTCGAACTGGAAGACCATGGACAGCTCGCGCCGCTCGGGCATGGTGTGCAGCAGGGCCTGCTCCACGTCCACCCCGGGCATCTCGCCCACGGTGAGCACGTCGCGGCCCTCGAACACCTCCCGGTGCATCTCGTGCAGGAACTCGTGCAGACGGGGGCCGTTGATCGCGTGGTCGGCGAAGATCCCGTGGTCCCCGGCCAGGGGGCCGTCGGGCATCTCCGGGGTCTTGGAGACGAAGTTGATGACGTCCATGCGGAAGCCGTCGGCGCCCCGGTCCAGCCACCAGCGCGCCACGTCGTGCACCGCCGAGCGCACCCTGGGGTTCTCCCAGTTCAGGTCGGGCTGGCGGCGGGTGAACAGGTGCAGGTAGTACTCGCCGTTGGCCTCGTCGCGGGTCCAGGCGGGTCCGGAGAAGACCGACCCCCAGTTGTTGGGCGGGCCGCCGTCGCGTCCGGGCCGCCAGAAGTAGAAGTCCCGGTGGTCGGGGTCCCCCTCACGGGAGGCCGTGAACCAGGGGTGCTCGTCGCTGGTGTGGTTGACGACCAGGTCCATCACCAGGCGCATGCCGCGCTCGTGCAGGCCGTCGCGCAGGCGGTCCCAGTCGGCCAGGGTGCCGAACCGGGGGTGGATGTCCAGGTAGTCGCTGATGTCGTACCCGTTGTCGTCCCAGGGCGAGGGGTAGACAGGCGACAGCCACACCACGTCCACACCCAGCAGTTCGAGGTAGTCCAGTCTGTCGATGACGCCGGGCAGGTCGCCCACGCCGTCGCCGTCGCTGTCGTTGAAGCTGCTGGGATAGATCTGGTAGACGACGCTGGACTTCCACCAGTCGGCTCTGCTCTCAAGGGGCATGGGCGTCCTCGGGTGCGTAGGGGGCGGGGAGACCGGACCCCGGCGGCCGGGAGGCGTGGCGGGGACCCGGTATCGGCGGTACCCGGCGCGGGGGCCGCCGACACCGGCGGTCGCCCGGTTGTGGACGCGCGGCTCCGCGCTCCGCGCGGACCGCGGCCGCGGCGCGGAGTTGTCCACAGGAGGTCGGGGACAGGTTGGCGGGCGCCGCTGGCCGGGCATACGGGAAGCGACGCACACGACGAGGGGGATCCCATGTGCCTGAACGGAACCGGTGAGACCGTCCGCTCACGGAGCGGCGAGGCCGGGTCGGGACCAGCCGGACCGCCCGGTTCGCCGGGCCGCCCGCGCCCGTGGCCCACGGGCTTTCGCAGGGTGGCCGACCTCAGCCACGTCCTGTCGCCGACGATGCCCTCCTGGGGGGAGGACAAGCCCCGGCGCGAGAACCTGGGCGAGCCGGTGCCCGAGGGCAAGTTCGGCTTCTACCTGCAACAGTGGACGCTCAGCGAACACTCGGGCACGCACCTGGACGCGCCGGGGCACGTGATCGGCGGCGGGCGGCTGGTCCCCGACATCCGGCCGGACGAACTCCTCGCCCCGGCGGCGGTGATCGACATCCGCGCCCGGGCGGCCGAGGACCCCGACACCACGGTGACGGTGGACGACGTGCTGGCCTTCGAGCGTGCGCACGGGCGGATCCCGGCGGGGGCGGCGGTGCTGATGCACTCGGGGTGGAGCGCCCGGTGGGCACAGGGCGACGAGGCGGTGCGCGGGGTGGCCGCGGACGGCTCCTGGCACTTCCCGGGGTTCGGCCCCGAGGCGTGCGAGTTCCTGATCGAGCGGCGCGGAGTGGTGGGGGTGGGTGTGGACACGCTGAGCACCGACCCGGGCGACTCCACCGACTTCCCCGCGCACGAGGTGGTGGGCAGAGCCGACCGCTGGGGGTTGGAGTCGCTGACCGGGCTGGAGCAGCTGCCGCCGAGCGGGGCACTGATCAGCGTCGGGGTCATGCCCGGGATGGACGCCTCCGGCGGGCCCAGTCG
This sequence comes from Nocardiopsis synnemataformans DSM 44143, assembly GCA_000340945.1. Classification (GTDB taxonomy): domain Bacteria; phylum Actinomycetota; class Actinomycetes; order Streptosporangiales; family Streptosporangiaceae; genus Nocardiopsis; species Nocardiopsis synnemataformans. The sequence continues at coordinate 7,509 of ANAW01000260.1, forward strand.
GGTCCTGGCCATGTGGTGAAACAGCGCTGTGGTGAAGCAGCGCTGTGGTGAAACGGCACTGTGGTGAAGCAGCGCTGTGGTGACCCCGGTCCCGACGCGGTCCGGGGCGGTGACGCAGCTCCCCCGGCGCCCTGGGCGCGGGCCGGACGTCGGCGCGGGTCGGGCGGTGGCGGGTTCCCGGAGTCCCGGGCACGGGCCAAGTGTCGGCGCTGGCCCGCGCCGGGGAGGTCAGCAGCCCTCGACCCGGGGCATCGCCCCGCCGTCGGGGCGCCACTCCAGCAGCATGATGGTGGCGTCGTCGCTGAAGCTGCCGCGCTGGTGGTCGTGGATGGCGTGGATCAGGCGCCGCAGCGTCTCCGGGGCGGGTTCGTCGGCGGCGGTGGCCCGGATGATGGAGTCGGCGAACCGGTCGAGGCCGAACATCCGCCCCTGGCTGTCGTGCGCCTCGGTCACACCGTCGGTGTAGAGCAGGATCCGGTCGCCGGGTTCGAGCAGGACCCGGTGCACGGTGCGCGGCTCGGCCTGGCCGAGCACGCCGCCGAGGCCGAGCGGTACCTCGGGGGTCCGCTCCAGGGCGTCCTCCAGCAGGAGGCCGCGCCGTAGGAGCAGGGGCGCGGGGTGGGCGCAGTTGACCCAGGTGAACTCCCCGGTGGACAGGTTCAGGGAGGTGAAGACGGCCGTGCAGAACCGGTCGGGGAGCCAGGAGGTGAGCGCCCTCTCCACGCTGTCGGTCAGCTCGGCGAGGTCGGCGCCGTTGCGCCGGGCGTTGCGGACCCCGGCCATGGCCACCGCCGCGGTCAGCCCGGAGGCCAGGTCGTGCCCCATCGCGTCGAGGATGGCGGCGTGCAGGGTCTCCTTGGTGACCGAGTGGTCGAAGGCGTCGCCGCCCAGCTGGTAGGCGGGTTCGAGAACGGCGGTGGACACGCCCCGCGAGGTGCCCAGGGTGCGGGGCGGCAGGAAGGCCCGCAGCATCTCGGTGCGCAGGTCCATCGACTGGGTGCGGGTGTGGCGGACGTAGGTGTCGCTGTAGGCGCGTTTGGAGGTGACGACCAGGGCCAGCAGCGAGGCGAGCGCGTGGCAGCGGCGCAGCGTGGACTCGTCGAGCACGGGGGCGCTGATGTGCACGACCCCCATGCGGTCGGCGCCGTCGCGCAGGGGCAGCCACAGGCTCAGCTCGCCGTCGCCGCCCTCGACCAGCCGCAGCGTCTCGGAGCGGTAGGCCTCCCCGGCCACGCTGGAGTCGACCTTGAGCGTCGGGCCGCCGAGCAGGGGGACGAGAAGACGCTGTTGCAGGTCGACCAGGTGCACGGAGATGCTGCTGAGTCCGATCCGCTCTCCGTAGCGGCCGGCGGCTTCGAGGACCTCGATCGGGGCGCACCCGTGCACGGACCTGACCAGTTCCTCGAACAGCTGCTCGGCCCCGGCGACCGGGGTGGTCGTGTCGTCCATGTGCCCACCTCCCCCAGCAGTCTCACACCGCGGACGCGGGCGAGGGGGTTGCGGCGGGCCGCGTGTCCCGCGGCGGGGCCGGTCTTTACCCGGGATCAGGCCGAGCGGTCGCGGCGCTCGCCGTCCCGGTCGGAGCGGATGCGGGGAACGATGGTGGGGTTGACGTTGTCGATCACCGTCTCCCGCGTGATGATCACCTGACCCACATCCTCACGGCTGGGCACCTCATACATCACCGACAACAACACCTCCTCGATA
>ANAW01000261.1:0-23690 GCA_000340945.1 Nocardiopsis synnemataformans DSM 44143
TCGGGCACGGTGATGTCGATGGTTCGACGCGGCATGGTTGTGCTCCCTCATGTCGTGGCTGTGGTCCTGCTGCCGGGCTCCCGTCGCCGGGACGGTCCGGAACCCTCGGTCCGCGCGGGTGGTCCCGGCGCGGCTGATCGCGCCGTCGAGACCTCCGAAGGCGTCGGTCGCGGTCGCCCGCGGTCGGTCCGGGGCGGTCGGCGGCCACACGTCCGCTCGCCTCCCCGGGTCCCGCTCGGGCCCTGGCACCGATCCTGGGTGAGTGGCGCGGACCTATCCAGGACCTCCCGATCACAGGCTCGCCGGGCCGCCTCTGCGCTCCGCACGGGGGGATCGGCGGGTCGTGGCTACCGCCGTCCGCGGCCGGTAGACAGGCCGTACACACCAGGCAGTACCCGAGAAGAGGGACGTCGTGATCGATCGCACCGGGCTGGCGGAGTTCCTGCGCAACCGCCGGGAGGCGCTGCAACCCGAGGACGTCGGGCTGCCGCGCGGGCAGCGCCGCAGGACCAACGGGCTACGGCGCGAGGAGGTCGCGGCGCTGTGCCACATGTCGACCGACTACTACTCCCGCCTGGAGCGCGAACGCGGCCCCCAGCCGTCGCACCGGATGCTCGCCTCGATCGCCCAGGGGCTGCACCTGTCGCTCGACGAGCGCGACCACCTGTTCCGCCTCGCCGGACACAACCCGCCCCCCAGGGGCACGTCCAACGAGCACATCAGCCCCGGGCTCCTGCGCGTGCTCGACCGCCTGGACGACACGCCCGCCGAGATCGTCACCGAACTCGGCGAGACCCTGCGCCAGTCCCCGATGGGCGTCGCGCTGACCGGGGACGCGACGCGGTACACGGGACCCGCCCGCAGCGCGGGGTACCGGTGGTTCACCGATCCCGACTCCCGGCGGATCTACGCGCCCGAGGAGCACCCGTTCCTGGCCCGGACGTACGCCGCGGGGCTGCGTGAGCTCGTCACCCTCCGCGGCCCGGAGTCCCCCGCCGCCCACCTGGCCGAACTGCTGCTGGCCCGCAGCGAGGAGTTCCGGCGGGTGTGGGGCGACCACGAGATCGGGATACGCCCCCACGAGGTCAAGCACTTCGTCCACCCCGCGGTCGGCGCGCTGGAGCTGACCTGCCAGCGGCTGATCGACCCGGGGCAGGCCCACTCGCTGAGGGTCTACACCGCCGTCCCCGGCACCGAGAGCCACGAGAAGCTCCAGGTGCTGTCGGTCATCGGGACGCAGACACTCAGCTGACGCCGGGGGCGGACGTGTCGGCGTCGCCGCTCCGCGACCCGGGAGTTCGGGGTCCGCCCGTTCACTGGTTCGCGGTGCCTACTCCCACCGTGCCGTCCTTCTCGCAGGACCCGGCCTGGACGCCCTCCGGGGGCTTCCTCTCCAGAAGGACGGTGTCGCGCCAGACTCCGTGGTGGCGGGCGATGCGCTCACGCAGGCCCACGGTGCGGTAGCCCGCCTGGTGGTGCAGGGCCAGGCTGGCGCGGTTCTCGGGGAAGATCGAGGTCTGCAGGGTCCACAGTCCGGCGGCGTCGGCCTCGGTGACCTGCCGGTACAGCAGGGCCCTGCCCACGCCCCGGCCGCGCGCGCCCTCGGCGACGTAGACCGACGTCTCGGCCACCCCCGCGTACACCGCCCGGTCGGAGACCGGCGAGGCGGCGGCCCAGCCCACCACGGCCCCGCCGAGTTCGGCGACCCACCGGTGCCCCGGGATCCACTTCCCCTCCAGGTCCTCGACGGCGGGCGTCTCGGTCTCGAAGGTGGCGTCGCCGGTGGCGATGCCCTCGGCGTAGACGCGGCGCACCTCGGCCAGGTCGGCGTCGGCCATGGCGCGGGTGGTGACGTCGACGGGCAGGTCGGTGGGGCAGCACGGGCGGGCGTTGAGCATCCCCATGACGGCGTCGGCGGCGTGCGGCAGGCCGGTGCAGCAGGCGGGGTTGACGGCGACCCGGGTGGAGGTGCCCACCTTGGTGAGGGTCACGAAGCCCACGTCGGCGAGCTTGCGCAGGTGGTGGGAGACCGTGGGCTGGCGGACGTCCACCATCTCGGCGAGCTGCCCCACGCTGACCGAGCCGGGAGTGGTGGCGATGGCGTGCAGGAGCTGGACGCGCATGGGTTCGGCCAGGCAGGCGAACCAGGCGGCGTAGGTCTCGGCGTCGGGCTGGGGTAGCGCGGAAGCGGTGTGCTCGGGCTGCGTCACGGTCATGCCCCACATTATCGACCACGATCTATGGTTGCGTCCATCGGTGAGCATCGATAGAGTCCCGATTCATAGACACCAGTCGATGAAAGAGGTGTGTCATGGCCGACGAGCGTCCCGTCGTGGTGATCGGAGCCGGACCCGCAGGGCTGGCGGCGGCCGCGGAGCTGGTCGCGCGCGACCTGCCGGTCCTGGTCCTGGAGAAGGACGACCGAGCCGGTGCCGCCGTGTCCGAATGGGGTCATGTGCGCCTGTTCTCGATGTGGCGCGACCTGGTCGACCCGGCCGCGGAGAAGCTGCTCACCGCCACCGGCTGGCGGCGCCCGGACGACGCGGGCTACCCGACCGGCCGCGAGTGGGGAGAGCGCTACCTCGCTCCCCTGGCCGAGGCCCTGGGCGGGCGGGTCCGCTTCGGCGCCGAGGTGACCGGCGTGAGCCGCCTGGGCCGGGACCGGGTCGTGGACGCCGCACGCGCGGAGCAGCCCTTCACCGTGCGGCTGCGCACACGCGGCGGCGAGGAGCGGATCCTGGCCCGCGCGGTCGTGGACGCCTCCGGCACCTGGGGCTCGCCCAACCCGGCGGGCGGCGACGGACTGCCCGCCCTCGGGGAGGACGCCGCGGCCGCACGCCTGACCTACCGGATCCCCGACCTGGAGGACGAGAGCACGCGTAACCGCTACGCCGGGCGGACCACGGCCGTGGTCGGGCGCGGGCACTCGGCGCTGACCGCCCTGGTGGCCCTGGCCGCGCTGGCCCGGGAGCACCCGGGGACGAAGGCGGTGTGGGTGCTGCGGCGCGGGGAGGTCGGCGACGCCTTCGGCGGCGGGGCGGGCGACCAGTTGGCCGCACGCGGCGCGCTCGGCCAGCGTGCCCGCGAGGCCGTCGAGGCCGGTCACATCGAGGTGGTGACCGGGTTCCGTACCGCCGAGGTGCGGTCAGCGGACGGCTGTCTCGTGCTCGTCAGCGAGGACGGGCGCGCACTGGAGCCTGTGGACGAGGTCATGGCGCTGACCGGGTTCCGCCCCGACCTGTCCTTCCTGTCCGAGGTCCGCCTCGGCCTGGACCCCGTCCTCCAGGCGCCGGTGGAGCTGGCTCCGCTCATCGACCCCAACGTGCACTCGTGCGGCACCGTCTATCCCCACGGGGCGGCCGAGCTCTCCCACCCGGAGGAGGGGTTCTTCCTCGCGGGGATGAAGTCCTACGGGCGCGCCCCGACCTTTCTGGCCCTGACCGGCTACGAGCAGGTCCGCAGCATCGCCGCGCACCTGGCCGGAGACCACGGGGCCGCCGCCCGGGTGGAGCTGGTCCTGCCCGAGACGGGGGTGTGCGGCGGCGCGGGCCTGTTCGATGAGCCGGACGCGGCGGCCGGGAGCGGCTGCTGCTCCGACGCGTCGTCACAGCTGGGCGAGCCGGACCGGGTCTCGTGACACCTGTGTCCGGTCAGGTCTCCTGAACCTTCCCCTGCGAGGGGCGCGCCCTCGCAAGAACGAAAGAGCCTCTGTCATGGACGACGTTCCCCTCACCGTCATCGGTGCCGGTCAGGCGGGCCTGGCCACGGCATGGGCCGCCAACCGGCGTGGTCTGCGCCCCCTCGTCCTGGAGGCGGCCGAGTACCGCTCCCCCGAACCCTTCACCGGCCAGCGCGTCGTGGTGGTCGGCGGCGGCAACTCCGGGGTCCAGATCGCCGCGGAACTGGCAGGGGTCGCCAGGGTCGGCCTGGCCACCCGCTCCCCGGTGGCCTGGGCGAACCAGCGGCCCCTGGGCCGGGACATCCACTGGTGGTTCACCCGCAGCGGTCTGGACGCCGCCCCGCTGCGCGGCGTGTGGGAGAAGGGTCCGACCCTGGTCAACGACGACGGCCGCTACCGTGCGGCCTTCGCCTCGGGCAACCCCGACCGGCGGGAGGTGTTCACCCGACTGGAGGGTGGAAAGGCGGTGTGGGCGGACGGCACGGTGGAGGAGGTGGACACCGTCCTGCTGGCCACCGGGTACCGTCCCGCCCTGGACCACCTCTCCCCGACCGGCGCGCTCGACGCCCGGGGACGCCCGCTGCACCGGGGCGGAATATCCACCACCGTGCCAGGGCTGGGATACGTGGGACTGGAGTTCCAACGCAGCTTCTCCTCGGCCACCCTGCGCGGAGTCGGACGCGACGCCCGACACGTCGTGCGACGGCTTCTCGCCGGGGTGCGCCGATGACGCGGACGACCCTGCCTGTCCGAGCAACACACGCGGGGAGGACCCGCCCGAACCGGCTCACACGCCGTGGAGAGAAGAGGATCATGCGGCAGGTAGCGGCCACCGTGTCCGAGACCAGCGACACGGACGAGGAGAGGGCGGTCTCCCTGCGCCACCTCAGCGCCGCCAGGCGCCGGACGCTGCGGACCCTGTGCGACGACGGACCGGCCTCGGCCCAGGACGTCGCCGACATGTGGCGGCACAGCACCCCGCTCACGGCCCGCGCCCACCTCATCGCGCGGCTGCTGTGGGTGCTGGAGTCCCTGGACTACGCCGAGCCCACCGGTGTGCCCGGGGTCTACCGGGCCACCGCGCGCGGTGCGCGCGCCCTCCAGTGGCACTGAACCCGCGCCCCGCACACCGCGGCGCGGACTCCCCTCCCGGCCCGGCGTTCGGTGGTCCCTCGTCCCGCGTACCGCCCGCGGCCGTGGAAGCCGTCCGTCCGGGCCCGCGCTGAGCGGCGTCGGCCCTTACTCGGGGACGTGGTACACGTGTGCCTCGTTCAGTTCCTCGGGACCGAACCGTACCGCGACGTCGAGCGCCTTCTTCACCTGCTCCATGCGCTCGGCGATCCGCAGGCAGGCCGCCTCGTCGAGGAAGACCGAACCGGGGACCAGCCGCAGCGCGGCGACCGGTTCGCCCCCGCGGCCCCTGCCGTAGGCCGGGAGGTGGCCCAGGACGACCCTGGCGTACGGGTTGCCCTCGTAGCCGGCGAGCAGCCTGAACAGGGCGTGGGTGTAGCGGTTGGCGGCCTCGAACACAGGCGGTTCGGCCTCCAGGAGGCGGGCGAAGCCCGCCGGGCCGCCGGGCGGCATCGGCCAGTACACCGAGGCGACCCCGTCGGAGAAGGGGGTGAGCAGCTCGAAGCCGCGGCTCGGCAGCAGGTCCATGAACGCCCGGTTGGCCATGAGGAGGTTCGCCAGGTAGACGCGGAAGCCGTCCACCCCCACGCTCTGCACCGCCACCCACGCGGCCAGGACGGGCGCCGCGCCGCGCGAATGCTCGATGGTGTGCAGCAGCACGTTCTCGCCGTGTGGCCGGTGGACGGCTTCGCCCTGCCCGCCCTCCACCCACCGGTGCAGCTCGGCGGCGTCGCGGCTGAGGAAGAGGCTGGAGGAGTAGGGCGCCAGCCCGGTCTTGTGGAAGTCGATGGTCATGGAGTCGGCCTCCCTCACCTGGGAGACCAGGTCGGTCGTGGCCCGGACGCGGTCGGCCAGCTCCGGTCCGAGGCCGAGGGGGTCGCCCGCGAAGTCGTAGTCGGTGAAGAAGAGCCACGGCCAGGTGACCACCGTGTCGAAGTGCACCAGGGGCCGGTAGGGCAGCGCGTGCGCCGCGCAGACCCGGTCGAGCGCGGCGGTGACGGGGCGGACCGGGTCGATGTCGTTGTGCAGGATGTTGCCGCCGGAGAGCACGACGCAGGCGACGGGCCGGCCCTCGGCCAGCAGGGCGTCGACCGCCCCGGCGATCGCGCCGGGTTCGGCTCTCGTCCCGGGGGAGACCGGTACGCGTACGCAGGCGTCGGTCCCCAGGCCGAGCAGCGCGCAGACGGATTCGAGGCTGTCGTGGTTGTGGGCGGTGGTGACGACCACCGGCGTAGGGCCCGGGGGCAGTCCGGCGCGGAAGGAGTCCGGTTCGCACCGGTTCAGCCCCATCCTGACAGCGTAGAGCAGCCCGGCCTTGCCTCCGAACGAGAACACGCCGCCCGCCGTGTCCGGCCAGCCCGCGCGCCGGGCGAACTGCCGGACGAGTTGCCGTTCGACCTCGATCACTCCGGCGCTGCAGAAGTCCCACAGCGCGTTGGGGCTGTAGAGGCCGGTGACCGCGGTGATCGCCGCGGTGTCGAGCAGCGGCTGCGGGGTCATGTTGAACAGGGTCGCCGGGGAGTGCCAGCGCAGCTGACCGCTCAGGGCGCGGGCCGCCGCGCCGAGCACCCGGTCCGCGTCCCGGGGGCCACCGGGCAGGTCCTCGTACTCGGCCAACCACGCGTAGTCCCCCGGAGGGCCGCCCAGCCAGGGATCGTCGGGGTCGGCGTGCCGCGGGAGCGCGTCGAAGGCGACCCTGATCCGCCGTGCCAGCTCCTCCCCCTCCGCCCCGGACGGGGAGGGCATCCTGCTCCGCAGCTCCTCACGGACGGCCTCGAACGCTCGACGGGACACGCCCTCCCCTTTCCTGTGCGATGCGTGCGACCAGGCCGCTCCGGCGGCCCGCGGACCGATGGGTCACCGCTCCGGGTAGGGGTACTCCTTTCCGTGGTCCCACGGGAACAGGTGGAGGTTCCAGGTGTTGAGCATGTTCGTGTACAGGGCCAGGGTGCTGATCAGCGCGAAGTACTGCTCCCGGTCCTCCAGCAGGTCGAGCGCCTCGACGCTTCGCCTGGTGAAGTCCTCCAGGTCGTGCAGTCCGGTGTAGCCCAGGAACTCCGCCGGTGTGCGGATGAAGCCGGGCGTGATCTCCCGGAGGGTCTCCAGCGGGAGGTCGGTGGTCCGCACCAGCCGGACGAGTCCGTTGAGCGCGTTGTACCCCAACGGCCGCACCTCACCGTTGAGGAAGACCAGCGTGGAGAAGAACTGGTCCCTGCTCCCGGCCCGGCTGCTGATCCGGCCCGCGTGCAGGTCGACGAGTTCCTCGGGCGGGTTCGTCCACGAGCGCTGGGTGGCGTCGTGCACCTCGTCGATGAGGCGCTGCACGTCGGGGATGCCGGTCCGGGGAGGCCGGGGAAGCGCGTAGTCGCCCACCTGCTCGCCCTTGCGGCGCACCCGGATCTCGACGACCTCCTTGGTCCGGTAGGCCGCGTCCCAGCAGTGCTGGCCGGCCCTGCGCAGGGCGTCGACGTCGTCGGGGACGACGCGGCCAATCGGTGCGGCGGGCAGGTACTCGGTGAGCGGCCCGTACTTGATGCCGATGTGCTGTAGCTGGGAGAGGAAGACGGTGCCGTCCGGCGCTTCGGTGCGGTCCCGCATCTTGTACTCGGGAGCCCTGTGAACCGGTTCCGGGCTGGGCAGGAGGTGGTAGAGGTGGTCGCCGGAGACCAGCGCGTGGTTCTGCAGGCTGTTGTACGGCACGAGCCTGTTCCAGACCATGTCGACCAGGTCCGGGTTGTCGTCGGTGAGGTCGGCGGTGACGGTGATCCGCGGCTGGACCCATTCGATCTCGAGCTGGCGCATGATGGTGCTCCCCTGTGGTCGTGCGGACGCTGGACGTCTCAGGTGCGGGGGGAGGCGGCCGCTTCGGCCGCCTGGCCTCGCAGCGCTTTCCTGTCGGGTTTTCCGCGGGGGGTGAGCGGCATGCTCGCGAGGAGGTCGATGCGTGCGGGCTCGTGGACGGAGCCGAGGGTGTCGCGCACGGCGGCCGCGAGTTCGGCGGTGAACTCCGCCGTCCGCCCCGCCGGGACCGCGGAGGAGGGGACGACCGCGGCGTAGACGCTCTCCCCCGTGTCGGGGTCGGGGACCCCCACGACGGCGGCCTGGGCGACGCCGGGGTGGGCGGTGAGCACCTGCTCCACCTGCTGCGGGTAGACGTTGTAGGCGTCCACGATGATGATGTCCTTGACGCGGTCGACGATGTAGAGGTAACCCTCGTCGTCGGTACGGCCCAGGTCCCCGGTGTGGAACCAGCCCGCGCGCAGCGCCTGGGCGGTCAGGTCGGGGCGGCGCCAGTAACCGGCCATGATCGTGGCCGAGCGCACGCACACCTCCCCGATCTCCCCCGTGGGAAGTTCGCCGCCCGCGCCGTCGCGTATGGCGATCTCGACGCCCGGCAGCGGACGGCCCACGGAGTTCAGCAGGTACCGTCCGGCTCGGACGTGGTCGGACCGGCCGAGGAAGCTGATGAACCCGGCCTCCTGCATGCCGTAGTTGTGCATCAGGACCGGGCCGAGCCTGGCCACCGCGTCCGCCGTCCGGGACGGGGAGGAGGGGGCACCTCCGTAGGCGACCAGCCGCAGGTCCGGCAGTGGCGTGTTCCGCAGGCCGGGTTCGTGGACGAGCGCGTGGACCATGGAGGGCGATCCGAAGAAGTGGGTGACGCGCTCCCGGTCGAGGATCCGCACCGCCTCGTCAGCGCGGAAGTCGTCCATCAGCACGGCGGTGCCACCGCCTGCCAGGGTCCACTGCACGATCTCCCCGCCCAGGTCCGAGAGGGGGATGGCGACGAGGAAGCGCCAGGGGCCGGGCCCGTACATGTGGCGGGCGTTGTCGAGGAACCCCGACGAGGAGGCGAAGGTGTGCGCTATCCCCTTCGGCTCCCCCGTGCTCCCGCTGCTGAAGGTCACCATGGACGTGTCGTCGGCCCGGTCGGCGCACTCCAGGGGCGCGTCCGGCCGTGCGTCCGCCAGCGCCAGCACGTTCTCGCCGAAGTCCGAGACGCCGACGGAGAAGGCGCGGGGGATTCCGGCCTGGGAGCACAGCAGTGCGGCCTCGTCGCTCTGGTCCGGATCGAACAGGAAAAGCGCCGGGCGTCCCTCCACCAGGAATTTCCGTTTCTCGCTGGTGGCGAAGAACGGCCTGAGTCCGACGTAGCAGGCGCCGAGCGCCTGCACCGCGAGGCGGACGACGACCGACTCGACGCTGTTCCCGTGCAGGTAGGCGACGGCGTCCCCTCGTCCCAGGCCCTGGTCGGCCAGCACCCTGGACAGCGCTGAGCCGCGGCGGAGCACCTGTTCCCCCGAGACCCCGCGGCCGTCGGCGACCACGGCGTCCCCGGCTCCGACGGACTCCAGACCACGGACGATTCGAGAGACATAACCCACTGGCGACATGGCAGGCCCATCGTTTTCTTCGCGATCTCCAGAAAGGCGATCCCGTACGGAGTTCCGGGAACTCCAGGAATTCAGGACGTGGCGGGGAACCGCTCTGCGCACCGAAGATAACACCGGGGGCGAAGTGTGGACGCCATCAACGCGCAGCGGTTCCACCGAACTGCTCCCGCCCCGATGAAAGCGGTTGCGGACAGGTGGTCAGAGCATGGCCAATCCCTTTTTCCGGCCCTCTTTGCGCAAAGTTCCGAGGCCGTCGATGCCGTACCGCGGGGGGAGCGGACCACGCACGTCGGAGAGCGGCCCTGGGCGGCGTTCCCGACCGAAGGCGGACCGCAGATGTCGGGTCGCGCCCGCGGAGCGCTCCCTAACGTTGCCGGTACCGCGAGAAAGGAACCGGTTCATGCTGACCAATCACGACATCAGGTCGTTCGTCGAGGACGGGTTCGTCGCCCTGCGCGGCGCGTTCCCCCGCGAACTCGCCGACCAGGGCCGGGAGCGGCTGTGGGCCGACCTCGGCTGCGCGCCCGACGACCCCGCCACCTGGACCCGGCCGGTCGTCCGCCTCGGCGGCTACCACGACCCGCCGTTCCGGGAGGCCGCCACCACCCCCGCGCTGCACGCGGCGTTCGACCGGTTGGTGGGCGAGGGCCGCTGGCAGCGCCTGGGCGGGCTCGGCACCTTCCCGGTGCGCTTTCCCGGCGGCGGGGACCCCGGCGACGCCGGTTGGCACCTCGACGCGTCGTTCCCCGGCGCCCGGGGGGAGTACCGCGTCAACCTCCGCTCGCGCGGCCGCGCCCTGCTGATGCTCTTCCTGTTCTCCGACACCGGCCCCGACGACGCCCCCACCCGCATCCGGGTGGGGTCCCACCGCGACGTCCCGCCGCTGCTGGCCGACGCCGGCGAGGAGGGCCGCGAGTTCACGGACCTGTGCGGCGCCGCCGTCCCGGCCAGCGAGGGACGGCCCGAGGCGCTGGCCACCGGCGCGGCCGGGGACGTCTTCCTGTGCCATCCGTTCCTCGTGCACTCCGCCCAACCGCACCGGGGCAGCGCCCCGCGCTTCATGGCCCAGCCGCCGCTGCTGCCCGTGGGGGAACTCGACCTCGACGCGGAGCGGCCCACGCCGGTCGAACGCCCGGTCATCGAGGCGCTGCGCGCGCACTGACCCGTGCTCCCGACGCCAGGGACTGCGCCGGATCGCGGACCGTCTCTCCGACGATCTGGGGGAGATGGAGGTTGCGCGTCGCACGGTGCGGCTGACCCCGCTCAACGAGATGGCCGAGGACGATGCGCTCCACGAGCGGGCGCCCGCGCGGATCCGAACCCGACCGCGAGGAAGAAGCGACGTAGACACGCCATGCCGGAAGTACGGCGTCAGGGCCGCTCCCCCGCCGCGGGAGGGGCGGGCCTTCGTCCTGTCCGGCTACCGCGATCCGCCAGGGTTCTTTTCAGCCCCAGGGTTCCTTCCAGCCGCGGTGGCGGTGATCCGCCGGGTAGCCCCCGCCGTGAGGAAGGCCGACAAAAGCGCCGCACAGACAATCAGTATCGCCTGCTGGATGCCGTAGAGCCCCCCGAGCAACCCCAGCAGCGGCGGGCCTCCCAGGAAGGCCGCATATCCCAGCGAACTGATCACAGACACCCTCGCCGCGGCTCTCGCGGGATCGTCCGCCGCCGCCGCGATGCCGACCGGGAATCCCATCGCGGCCCCCAGCCCCCACAGAAGCGCTCCCACCAGAGCCCATGCCACCGCGCTGCTGAAGGCCACGACGATCACGCCGCAAAAGGCCAGACCGACGGAGACGCGAAGGACGTTTGTGCGGCCGACGCGAGCGACGAGAGCGCCTCCGGTCAGACGCCCCGCTGTCATCGCTGCCACGAAGGCAGCGAACGCCAGGGCTCCCGTGTGCTCGGCAGCGCCATAACCGTCGACCAGGACGTACGCGATCCACTCGTTGGCCGTTCCTTCGGCGAAGGCGAAACCCAGGACGCATATACCGATAAGAAGGGTTCGCCGTTCACGCCAGGAGGCTGACAGTACGCCTCCGGGCGTGCGCGTGACATCGCCCGTGCCACGCGCATCCGCGCTGTGCGTGACCCGCCTGAGCAGAAAGGCCATCAGCACCAGCAGGCCTGTTATGCCCAGGTTCTGGCTCGGCAGAGACACCGACATACTCGCCAGGAGCGCACCGAGAAGAGCCCCGACCACGGTTCCCAGACTGAGCGTGGCGTGAAGCCGCGGTAGCAGGCTCTCGCTGTCGATGAGGTGTGCTGTACGAGCGCCGACAACGTTCATGCTGACCTCCCACAGCCCCATTCCCAACCCGACCAGAAAGAGCGAGAACGCTGTGACAGGCCACGAGGTGGTTTCCAGTCCGACGGCGAGCAGCAACAGCCCTGTCGCCGCAAGAGACATACCGGCGGTGATTCCTCGGCTCCCACCGATGCGTTGGACCAGGAATCCCGCAGCGGGGAGCCCGGACACGGCCCCGGCGGACAGCCATAACAGGAGCAGCCCGAGTTCCGCCGTGGACAGATCCAGTTCCGCTCCCAGGGCTGGAACGCGACTCACCAGCGCGGCGTACATGACTCCGTTCGCAGCGAAAGCGCCATAGACCGCCGCTTTGCTTCTGTTCACCGTCGTGCTGGGCATCGCGGCCTCTCGTGTATGGGCACGATGGCACCGGTTAACGGGGTCCGTGTGATTCCGCCGTTCCCCGGCGCGCCCGGCCATTCCATGCACGTCACCGGTATGGCGGCGTATTCGTAAAAGGAACTGCCTCATCCGGGCAGAGAAACACGGATACCGCGTGTACCTGTTGTGTATTGACCGTGGGTCACGCTACACGCCCCGCCGTAACAGCGGAAGGGGACCATCCCGCGTGCGACTACGACCCCATAGCGCGTCATCGCTCGGTCCGGAACACCGGAGCGGGGGCGCTCCCGGCCGCAGTCGCCGGGCGCACCCCCGCTCGGATGTGCTCCACGGGCGCTCCACCGCGCCCGTGGATCAGCAGCTCAGGTTCGATCCGGTGGTGGTGCCGAGGATCTGGGTGAACTGCGTGAACTTGTTGATGCGGCTCTGGACCTGCGCCGGGTTGCCCCCGTTGCACTCGATCGCGCCGTTGATCGCACGGATCGTCTCGCCGAAGCCGTGGCCGTTGACGATGGCGTTGTGAGGCGTGATCGTGCCGGGTCCAGTCTGGGTGTTCCAGTACCAGAGGCCGGTCCGCCAGGCGACCGAGGCGTTCTGCTCGACCAGGTAGGGGTTGTTCAGCAGGTCGATGCCGAGGGCGTCACCAGCGGCCTTGTAGTTGTAGTTCCAGCTGAGCTGGATCGGACCGCGTCCGTAGTAGGCGGCCTGACCGGCCGGGCAGCCGAAGGGCTGGTTCCAGTCGCAGTAGTGCGGGTAGTTGGCCTCGTTGATCTCCTTGATGTACACCAGCCCGCCGGTCTCGTGGCTGACGTTGGCGAGGAAGGCGGCGGCCTCCCGCTTCCTCACCTCGGTGCTGCCGGTGTTGGCGAAGGCCGGGTAGGAGCTGAGGGCGGCGGTGAGGCCGCTGTAGGTGTAGAAGGGGTTCCGGTTCGGGAACATCTGGTTGAACTGGGCCTCGGTGACGACGAACCCGCTGGGGTTGGGCTCCTCGCCGCCTCCGTCGTTGCCACAGGCGCCCTGATCGGTCCAGACGTCCGAGGTGCCGGGACGCTCGTTCTGCGTCCACCACTTGGCGGTGTAGTTGCGGCCGTTGTAGGAGACCTGCCCGCCGCCGGTGTAGACGGCGGAGGAGCTCCAGGCCGCCGCGCAGGTGGCGGCCTGCGCGGCGGTCACGGGGAGAACGACGAGTACAGCCGCGAGCGCGCCGAGCGCGGCCAGCTGACTCAGGAGACGTCGGATCACGTGGTCACACTCCTAGAATGCGGCGCGACGCCGGACCGCGCGCCGCCGGGGGTGCCGTCACCTAAGCAAGGGTGGTCTAGACCTGTCAAGACCAGTACCACGGATTGTGAATATAAGGTGACAGAAAGACCCGGAGCGGCGAACCGGCATCGGGGGTCGCCCCCGGACCGCTGAAGGGTGCTCCGGGACCATCCCCGCGTGCGCGGGGAGTGCATAACTTGGGCCCGCCCTGGCAAAGCTAGAGGTCGTCGTAGAACCCGCCTCGGGTAGCGACCTTAAGGACTAGGACGACAAGGACACCATCGTCGACCCCGTAGCGAATGCGGTAATCACGACACGGATACGCCACATCCCGGGGTGGCCCTTAATCTGAACGCATCCACTCGGTCGAGGATCGTCTGTAAGTGCCTCAATCGCCTGACGAACCCGTTTACGGACAGAGCCATCGAGGTTTTTGATGCCCTTGCATGCCGTGTGGGTGTACTGAAGCTCGTACCTGCGGCTCAATCGTCGTTTCCCCACACCTCGTCATGAGTGAAGACCTGTTCCCGACCTGCTCTGACGTCTGCCAAGATCTGGGCTGCTTCGGCATCGTCGTGCTCTTCGAGAAGTCGTTCGTAGTGTTCGACCCATCTTGCGGGAACGAGCACGTATCCGCTGAGGTCGTGACCGACTCCGGGGCCGTTTCCAGGTTCCGTGGGCATCGCGCTCATGACGTTCTCTCCCCGTCTGGTCTTGGACCATCCCCGCGTGCGCGGGGAGCACATGCGCCACGCGGGCGTGAGCGTGTAGTCCGAGGGACCATCCCCGCGTGCGCGGGGAGCACGGGTACCTGGAGGGCTGGCACGAGGGATACAAGGGACCATCCCCGCGTGCGCGGGGAGCACCAGGTCCTCGGCCGGGAGGTCGACGTGCCCCAGGGACCATCCCCGCGTGCGCGGGGAGCACCAAGACTCAAGATTCCTGAGCGCTCCACGCTCAGGACCATCCCCGCGTGCGCGGGGAGCACAGTCAACGACCTGCGAACTTACCAGCGGCAAGCAGTCGATTTTCCAACTTCTTCAGAGACGGACATCCGCACCACAAGACGACAAAACACCCAAAACGACTCACCTCCCACCAAAGCGCCGCCTCTTCGACGCCTTGCTCCACCCGCTCTTCGGAGGCCTCCTGTTCTCCTCCACCACCTTCTTGGGCCGGTGCATCAGAGTGAGCCCCTCGTGGTCCACCGGCTCCCAGTGGTGCTCGAAGGTCTGGAAGGTGAACCCCTGCTCGGAGTCGTCGCTGTACGCCAGCAACGCCCTCCCGTTCCCCGCGTACTCCTTCACCTCCGCCCACAGCGCCTCGCGGATCCGGCGCGACGGGTTGCCGATGAACACCCCCGCCGAGATCTCCATGAGCCACCGGGTCAGGAACCCGCGCAGCCCGGCCGGACAGTTCGTGAGCACGACGACCGTCACCAGACCACCTCGTCGGCGTAGCTGTAACCCGACTCCAGCAGCTCACCCCGGTCGCCCACCAGGCCGACCGTGTCCGCCACGTCGTCGTTCGCCCCCGCACCCTCGGCCTCGCCCAACCCACCACCGAGCAGCAGCTCCTTGATGTCGCGCACGCACCGGTCCAACAGCCCCTCCTCGTTGATCCGGTCCCGCAACAGCCTGCGCGTCACCCCGTCCACGTCCTCGTCGCCCTGCGCCGCCGCGTCGAAGGCCACCGGAATCCCGATCTCCACCTTGTACAGATCTGCCACGTCCATCACGAACCCGCGCTCGTGCCCCGAGTGCACGAACCCCAATCCGGGGCTGCACCCGAGCGCGGCCGTCACCGCGTGCGCGACCCCGTAGAAGCACTGCGCCGCCGCGGTGATCGCCTTGTTCGGCGAATCCGAGACGTCGTGGTCACCCGGCACGTACCGCCGCCCGCGCCAGGTCACACCGGTCCGCGCCGCCTGCTCCCGGTAGCACGCCTTGACCCGGTCCCCCTCCTTGCCCAACAGCGCCTGACGGCTCAGCGCCTCCACGTCCAGGTCCGGGAAGCGCATCCGGTACATCGCCCGCGCCACGTCGAGCCTGCCCCGCCGGTTCGCCCACGCCGTCGCCTGCGCCTCCACCAACCGGGAGGACCGCGTCAGCGCGCGCCCGGCCGCGTAGTAGCGCACCCCGTGCTCCCCCACCCACACCACCGTCGCCCCGCACTCGCCGAGCAGGCTCATCGCCGAGTGGGTCACGTTCGTCCCCGGCCCCAACAGCAGCGTGCCGATGGTCGCGGACGGCAGGTAGCGCGTCCCGTCCCCGTCCTCGGCGGTGATGGCGTTGGAGTCGCGGTGCACGACGCACCGCTCCAGGTACAGGAACGACAACCGGTCGCCCACCCTCGTCAGCTCGCGCGGCCCCGAGGTCCTGCGCTTTCCCACGGTTCCCATGGCTCACCCCACCGGCGCCAGGGTCATCAGCCCGCAGCCGTAGGCCTTGGCCCGACCCAGTCCGGCGCACAGCGTGCGGCGCAGCGCGTCGGGGTCGGTGACGGTCAGCCTGCCGTCGAAGGTCGCGGTGACCACGGGCACCCGCATCCGCTTGCCCCGCCGGTCCGGGCGCGGGTCCGCCTTGTCGAAGCCGCGCGCGTCGCGGTCGTGCACGACCAGCTCGTGCTCGTCCTCGCCCGGGAGCAACTGCTGGTCAGCGGGCTTGCGCACGATTTCGAAGCCGCACCGCTCCTGCCGCTGGAGCAGCCACCCCGCCTGGTGGCGCGGTGTGACGTGCGCGGTGGGCTTGGTGGGCTCACCGTCTTTTCGCCGAATGCTGTGCACGGGGTTCGCGGTGAGCCGGAACGCCCACGTCTGCCCGGCCTCCAGCCTCTCCAGGAACCCGGTGTACTCGTGCGTCCGCCACGTGTTCTCCGGGTCGGTCGGCCATCCCGCCTGCTCCACCACGTGCGTCAGGTCGGGCCGGGTCGGCCCCACCACGTACAGGAACACCTCCGCGCGGGCGTTGCGGTCCACCCGCCACAGCACCCGGGGGCCGTCCGTATCACTGGGCAGCAGGTCGGCGTAGGAGCCCATCACGGCCGCGTGCACGGCCTGGGGCGAGGACAGCAGCTTCCTCGCTCCGGGGCGGTGGGTGTTGAACCGGAATCGGGTGAGATACATCAGCTTCCTCCCAGGGCAGCCGTGGGATCGTGGTCGGGGACCGGCTGGCGCCGCGCGAACGGGTTCGGCACGTCGACCGAACCGGAGCGCACCGCGCGCAGGGCGTAGCGGCGGTGCGCCGGATCGAAGCTCAGCGGCAGGTCGCGCAGCGAGTCCGCCCGACCGTCCCCGGGCGCCGCGTCCACCAGCGTGGTCAGGGGGATCACCGCGCCCTGGCGTCGCCCGGTGCGTCGCTGGTACCAGTCGGCCGCCTGCCAGGGCCGCTCCGCCAGGACGTCCTCGACGCGCCCCTCCTCGGGCTCGCCCAGGTCGAGTGGGCGGGAGGGCGGGCACGAACGCCTGCCGAGGTAGGGCAGGTAGACGGGGTAGCGGACCGCCCGGTACAGCTCCGCGACCAGGTCCCGTTCGCCCTCCACCGCCGCGATGAACACGGCGTCGGACAGGTAGAAGCGCTCCGACACCGGCATGGACGTGTCCGTGTCCAGGTGCCTGGCGGTCTGGTAGTCGCGCACCCGCGTTCCGGGCTGGTCCACCCGTACGCCGAAGCGCAGCGCCGCCAGGTCGGCCAGATCCGCGGTGCGGTCCCGGCCCAGGGCGGCGGCGAGCAGCCCGAGCACACCGCTCTTGGTGGGGGCGTTCTCCGTGCCCCGCCGGGCGAACCGGGAGGCGGAACCCCAGGCCTGGAGCGGGCCCGCCAGAACCAGGGGCAGGACGCTCACCGCACTCATGCCCGCGGCGCCTGGCGCTGGGCAACGGCCGCGCCGACCCGCTCGACCAGTTCGGGGAGGGTGACCTCGTCGCCCAGGCCGGAGAGCTTGGCGGTGCGCTCCCCCACCCGCACCACCCAGGTGTCGACGTCGTCGGCCGCCCCGAACGCCCGCTCCACCTGCGGCACGTACTCGGCCAGGCGCGCGCTGGCCTGGGCGACGTGCCCCGCGCCCGCCTCCACCGGCTCCTCGAAGGCGCCCACGAAGCTGATCGGGCGCGCGCTCCGCAGCTTCACCACGACCGCGTCGGGCAGGGTGTGGTTGCCGAAGGTGTTGACCTTGCCGGTGGGCATCGACTCCACGAACCCGCGCACGAACGCCTCCACGGCGCGGCGCAGCGGTTCGGTGACCGGCTCGTCCTCACGCAGCCCCTCCCCCAGGTTCCTCCGGAGCAGGTCCACGTCCACTGCGGCGTAGCGGTACAGAGTGGCGGAGTTGAACTCGACGGTGCCGATCATGCCCGCGCCGGTCTCCTCCTCGGGGTTTCGGTCGTCCACGGCCGTGTAGTAGTCGGACTCGTTCTCCACCGCGTGCACGCTGAGGGCGTGCGCGACCTGGGCGGCGGCGTCCACGTTGACGTCCGCGCCGTCGGCGACCATGCGGCCGAACAGGGCGATGTCCACCGAGTGGCGGGTGTCGGCGACCGCCTTGGCGCGCGCCTTGTTCTCCTTCTCCTTGAGGAACGCCTTGATGTCCTCGCGGCCCTCCACGGCGAGTGCGGCGAGACCGTCGCGCTGGCGGGCGCTGAGGAACATCAGGTAGGCGGACTCGGGGGCGGGTTCCTTGGTGCCGTTCTTCTTGGCCGCGTCGGCCTTGCGCTTGGGCACCTCGATCTTGGAGCCGGTGGCGACCTGGACGGTCTCGGCGGCCAGGGTCAGCGCCTCGGCCTCCTCGATGGAGGAGTCCAGGTCGCGGATGCGGGAGGCGACCAGTTCGGCGACGCGCTTGGTGCGGGTGCCCAGCTCCTGGGGGTCGAGCAGGGCGTCGAAGGCCAGGCGGGTGGCGCGCTTCCAGGCCTGGCTGGAGACCCGGGAGCGGCGGACGCCGCCGTAGACGGCCGTCTTGGGGGCTCCGGTGTCGTCACGGTTGAGATTGCTGGGAGGCACGGTCTGCAACACGTGCACGTCGAGAATGGTGCGGTCCATGGTGTTCCTCGTCTGGATCGGTGCCGCCGCGGGGTACGCGGTGCGGCGCGCTGGGGTCGGCGGCCGTGGGCCGATGGCGGAAAGTACGGGCTGAAAAGGACAACAGACGGAAGGGACGGTGCGAGCGGGACGCGCCCGCCTCCCGTCGGCCGGAGCGAGCGTTCACGGGCCGACGGGAAGTCGGCGGACCGGACCTCAGGGAGGAACCGGACCTCAGAGAGCGTCGGCCCCCGGAGCGCGTCGGACCTGGGAGAACGTGGGTTTCCGAAGGGCGCCGGGCCCCGGGAGCGACCGCGCCCGAAAGGTGTCGGGACCAGTGGCGCCCCCGGAGTTCAGGCCGTCGCGGGTGGGTCGGCGGTCTCTCCGGCGGTGTCGGAGGTGGAGGCGGCCTCGCTAGCCCCCTCCGGCCGGTGGGCCTGGAAGCCGCGCCCCCAGGCCCGGCGTACGCGTTCGGCCCCGGGCCGGGTACGGGCGTCGTGGAGCTGGTCGGCGAGGAGCCCGTAGTCGAGCGGAACGTCCTCGGCGCGCAGGAGCTGGACGATCCCCCGGAGCCGGTCGAGGCGGGTGGCGTGGTGGGTGGCGCTTCCCGCCTGCACGAACCTCCTGCGCAGGGGCTCGTCGATGTCCCCGGACGGCATGAGGCGTCGGACGGCGCCGCCGAGATCGCGCCCGCGCCGGTGCATGCCCTTCTCGCGCTTGGACTGCTGGTGCAGGGCGTAGAGGGTCAGCGCCTCGTGCGCGGCGGCCTCGGCGTCCTCGGTGCGGGGGTCGGCGACGGAGAAGCGCTCGTAGAAGCGGTGGTCCAGGGTCAGCCCCACCAGTTCGGGCACGGCCTCGACGGGCTTGCCCGCGCCCCGGCGCAGCTTGGCCAGGGTGGCGACGGCCTCGGGGAGGTCCTTGAGGTAGCCGCCCTGGAGCTGGCGGACGCGTTCGTCGACCAACTCCCCGACGTCCCTGAGCCCGGGCACGAACTCGGCGGTGCTCGTGGTGGTCACTGCTCCTCCTGCGGGAAGTGGTCGGTGTTGGTCAGCGGGAGCGCCCTGCGCAGGGCGGAGCGGAAGCGCAGGTCGGCACGGGAGGCGGTGAGCCAGACCGACCCCTTCTTGGTGGCCACGACACGGCCCGTCCAGGCGGCCTCCCCGGCCGTGTCCATGAGTTCGACGCCGAGCCGGGACACGATCTCGCGTGCGATGAGCTGCCACCGACGGCGCTGCTCGGCCGGGTAGAGGGGGTTCTCCGAGGGGCGCAGGTCGCGCAGCCACTTGCGGAAGGGCTCGTCCAGTTCCGCGAACCCGCGGTCGCGGGCGGTGGCCCGGGGTGCCTCGGTCTCCGCGCCCGCCGCCTCGGCCAGCGCGGTGGCCAGGTCTCCGAGGACCATGACCGCCTCCTCCGCGTCGTTGACCGCGTCGACCGCCGTCTGGCCGAGGGAGCTGTCCTGCTCGTGCAGCAGGACCACGGGCATGGCGACGGTGTCGTCCACGACCTCGTCGATGACGGACTGCTGGGTCCCGTAGACGGCGCCGACCAGGCGTGTGCGGATGAGGAAGCCCTTGTCCAGGTGCTCTTCCACGGTCAGGCGTGCGATCCAGTCCAGCACCCGGGGACGCACGACCTTCGCGGCCTCGCGGCGCTGTTCGGCGCCCCGGACGCGGCCGGTGACCAGGGCGGCGAGGCCGCGCCAGGCGCTGCGGGCGGGGTCGTGGTCCCGGGGCAGGTAGACCTGCTCCTCACCGAGCTTCTTCTCCTGGGCGGGGCTGCGCCGCCAGGCGGTCATGGGCTCCCGGTCGTGCTTGTTGCGCGGGGTGAGCGGGTCACCGTAGGCGAGCAGGACACCGTGGACCGCTTCGCCGTCGTGGTGCAGACGGACCCGGCGGCTCTGCCAGGTGTAGAGGTCGCGCAGGCCGTGGGGGCGGGTCTGGGCCTCCGCTCCCCCGAGGGCCTCGGCGGTGGCCTGGGGTCGGCGCCAGGCCGGGCGGTCGTCGGGGCGCGAACGCAGGTTGTCGGTGTCGCGGGGCAGCAGGTTGAGGAGGAGGGTCGCGCGCAGGTCGTCGCCCTCCACGTAGACCCCGCCGAGGTTCCCGGACCACCCCACCCCCTGCGGGTAGACCTTGCCGCCCTTGACCCGGGGGTCGCCGACCACACCGGACTTGATCCCGGAGGTGTCGTAGGCGTGGGCGTGCAGGAGCCAGCGCGCGGCCTCGGCGAAGCCCAGGCGTTCGGCGCCGTGCGCGCGCATGGTGAAGAACCGCGCGTTGTTGGGGACGTCGGCCACGATCGGGTCGAGGGAGGAGTACTCGCCCTTGGCCGTGCGCAGGTCCGGGACCTGGAGGAAGGGCGCGGTCGGGTGCAGCAGGTCGAGGCGGTCGCGGTGCTCGCCGAGGTAGTCGCGGACGCGGTCCGCCGGAAGCTCGCCGTCACCGCCGTTCCACAGGTCCGCCCAGTCCTCGATGTCCTCCGGGCCGTCGATCGCGTCGTGCAGGACGGCCAGGAGCAGCCGCAGGAGGGCGAAGTCCTGGGTGGGCACGTCGCCGACCAGGCGCCGGATGCGTGAGGCCTGCTCGAAGACCTCGGTGAGGGAGAGCTCGGTCTCCGTCCCGTCGAGCCGCTGGACGGGGACCCAGGGCCGGCTGGTCAGGTCGAAGGAGGGCGGGGGCGTCGGTGGGGGCGCGGGTCGTGGTGGGGGTGGCGTTGGCCCGGAGGCGTCAGTCGGCACGGTGGACCTCCAGTCCGTCGGTCGGGGTGTAGTGCAGCCGGAATCCGGCGAGTTCGGCGCGGTCGTCCTCGTCCAGGAAGAGGATGAGTTCCTCGGCGATCCAGTGGGCGTCCTTGCTCTGCCAGGCGAGGACGAGGTCGGTTTCGAGTTCGGCGATGGCCCGGTCCAGCTCCTTGGGGAAGGTGAACTGGTAGGGCAGCCGGAGCGCGGAGGCCGCCAGGGCCCGCGCGGAGGCGGGCGGCGGCGCGGTGCCGGTGGGCAGGTCCAGTCCGCCGCGCCCGTCGGCCAGCCAGGGAACGGTGGTCACGGTGCCGTCGGCGGCGCGGCGGGCGACCAGGACCTCCAGGCTGTCGCGGGTGTCGCGGACCTGGGCCTTGCCGGCCTGGGTGTCGTCGGCCTCACCGACCCCGGCCTCGACCCAGCCGATGAGCGCGCGGCCGTCCCGGGCGGCCGGTTTGAGCAGGAAGGTCTCGGCCTTCTCGCCCTTGCGCGCCTGTTCGGTCCCGTGCGCGTCGAGGGCCCGGGCCATCGCCTCGTGCCAGGGGTCGGGGGCGAGGGCCGCGTCGCCGTAGGCGTCCTGGACGAGAGGGCTGATGTCCTCGGGGAGGCGGACGGTGCGGGCGGCGTCCCCGTCCGCGGCATCGGCCTCCAGGCGGGCGCGGAGCACCGCGAGGGCGCGGAGGAGGGCGTGTTCGCCGTAGACCGTCCGCGAACCCCGCACGGGTGCGGGCGGCACCTCGTCCCAGTCCACGCCGGTGACCAGGCACCGGGCCCGGCGTACGCGTTCGGGCCGGTCGGACTGGTCCCGGCCGCGCGGGTGGCGGTGCAGGCGGCCCATGCGCTGGAGCAGGAGGTCGACGGGGGCCAGGTCGGTGACCAGGAGGTCGAAGTCCACGTCCAGGGACTGCTCCACGACCTGGCTGTCGACCACGATGTGGCGGGTCGGGCGCTCCCCGCCGAGTTCGGCGACCTTGGCGGGCGGCCCGTAGTCGGCCACCAGGGCGTCGTCGTTGGCGGCGCGGTCCAGGGCGAGGAAGCGCGAGTGTGTGACGGTGACCGTGTCTGCGCCGAAGTGGGCACGCAGGTGCGCGGCAGCCTCGTGGACGCGCGCGACGGTGTTGCGCACGACCAGGGCGCAGCCGCCGTCGGCCAGGGCGTGCTCCAGGCGTGCGGTGAGCGCGTCGAGGTCGTCGGACAGGGATTCCACGACCACGTCGGTGGCGCGGCCGGAGGCGGCGGGGGTGTGCAGGCGGGGCGCGGCACCGGTCTCGGCCGTGGTGATCAGGGGGTAGGCGCGGGCCTTCCCGATCTCTTCATATCCCTCCCCTGAGGTGCCCGTGTAGGCCTCGGCCAGCTCGCGTCGGCGCCCGGCGGGCAGGGTCGCGGAGAGGACGACCACGGGGACGCCGTACCTGCCGAGCCAGGACAGGGCGCGGTCGAGGTAGGCGTTCATGTAGGTGTCGTAGGCGTGGGCCTCGTCGACGACGACCACCTTGCCCGCCATGGCCAGGTGGCGCAGGGCCAGGTGCTTGCTCTTGAGGCCGGTGAAGAGGAGCTGGTCGACGGTGCCGACGGCGAAGGAGGAGAGCATGCCCTTCTTGCGGCCCCGGAGCCAGCGGTGGGCGGTGAGGGCGGCGGGGGCGCGGGAGGAGTGGGGGCTGTGGCCCGCGCCGGATCCGCTGTCCTCGGCGTCGCGGTCGGTGTCGTCGGCGAGGCGGCGTCCGCCGCCCATGAGCTGTGTGAACTCCTCGTTCAGGTGTGCCTTGGAGTGGGCGAGGAACACGGAGGCGGCCTCCTCCGGCATCCCGGGAAGGCGGTCGAGCCAGGTGAGGTAGCGCCCGAACATGGCGTTGCTGGTGGCCATGGTCGGCAGGGCGACGAAGCAGCCGCCCGCGCCGGACCGGGCCGCGAAGATCTCGGCGACGGCCAGGGCCGCCTCGGTCTTGCCCTCGCCCATGGGGGCCTCGACGATCATCAGGCCGGGGCCGGACATCTGCCGCGCGGCCTGGACCGCCTGTTCCTGGACGGGGCGGATGGTCGCGCCCTCGGGCAGGGCGAAGCGTTCCGAGAAGAGTTCCGCCGCGGTGCCGCCGGGTTCCTCGGCCTTCCATTGCCGGGGAAGGCCGAGGAGGCGCCAGGCCTCGCGGGTGCGCTCGGGGTCGGTGCTGCGCTCGCCCGCTCCCGGGAAGAGCGGGAACAGTTCGGGGTTGCTGGCGATCCAGTCCGCGACGATGACCAGGGCGGTGAGCAGGACCTGCACGGTCTGCGGGAGCTTGAGGGACTTCCAGTCGGAGAGGCGCTCGGCCGCTCCGGTGACGCGGGCGGCGGTGCCGAGGAGTTCGTTCTGGACGGAGGCCCAGGCCTGCTCATGGCTGGGGGTGCGAAGGAGCTGGGGGTGCCGGTCGAGTTCGGCGATGGCCGAGTAGCCGGGCGGGACTCCGTGGTGACCGCCGACGACGACGGTGAACTGGTGGGTGTCGCGGGCTTTCCAGCCGTGGTTCGCGACGAGCCAGTCCCGGAGGATGAGCTGCCCGGCGAGGCCGTGGGGGGCGAGGTTCCGGTCGGGCATCTGCTTCTGGAGGGGCATGTCGAGGCCGTGCGCGCGCATGTCGTCCGCGAGGTGTTCGACCTGGCAGGCGAAGGCGGGGGTGGCCTTGCCGATGTCGTGGGTGGCGGCGAGCCAGACGGCGAGGACGCGGGCGTCGTCCGCGCCGTGGGGGAGGGTGTGACTGATGTGGTCCCGAACCTGGGCGGGGAGCCACTCGTCCCAGAGCTTGGTGGCGACGGCGGCGCTGTCGGCCATATGGCGGGAGAGGGGGAGGCA
>ANAW01000262.1:0-1723 GCA_000340945.1 Nocardiopsis synnemataformans DSM 44143
TGGCGACGGCGGCGCTGTCGGCCATATGGCGGTAGAGGGGCAGCCAGCCGTCGGAGTCGAAGTCGTGCTTGGCCCAGGTGCTTCGGGCGGCCTCGGAGAGGCGGTCTTTCCAGGGCTGAGGGCGCCCTTCGTGCTTCATGGCGGTCATTGAACAGGGGTTCGGATGCCCTCCGCAGCGAAACGTCGAGATTCGCCCTGTCCGCTTCTGGCCAAGGGGGTTTGCCCGTCTATGTAAACCGAGTGGCCTGTGTGCCGGGCGTGTCCCCGCGTGCGCGGGGAGCAAGTTACAGGTCCCGGTAGACCTCGCGGCGGTGGGCCACACTCAGCACGAGCACCACCAACCGGCCGTCGTGAACCGTGTACACGATCCGGTAGTCGCCTACCCGGATGCGCCAGGATTCGATGTCTCCCTTGAGCGGGATGTTTCCGGCCGAAGAGGCGGAACCACGGTCAGCTACCGCATCTTGCGCGCGATCCGAAGTCGGATCGGCACAGGGATCGTTCACCGGCCCGGCTCGTCTTCGGTCAGCCCGATCTGGCGCATCACTTCATCGAAGGAAACGACCGTGGATCGCCCTGCGGCGATGTCGGCCAGGCGCTCAGTGGCAATGCGGGCGTCACGCTCGTCCAACAGCTCCTCATAGTGATCGACCATGTCGGCTGGAACGATCGCAGCGGCCCGTTGGTGACGGCGTCCGCGAGTGACGAAGGTGACCTCGCCGCCGTAGACGGCGCGGTTGACGCGCTCGGAGAAGTGATCGCGAGCCTCGCTCACGGACAGCTCATGCGGGTCGCTGGTATCGGCGCTCATGTTCTCCACCATGCCCCGTACAGACACCGATCTGGGGTGGTTCGCGTGATCCTTTCTCTTCAGCGTGGGAGCACGACAAAAGTCCGCGCCCAGGCCCATCCCCGCGTGCACGGGGAGCACCCTCCTCGGTGGCCATGATCCGGATGTACGGGGGGACCATCCCCGCGTGCACGGGGAGCACGCGATCCGCCTGGAGACGATGGACGGCTACCAGGGACCATCCCCGCGTGCGCGGGGAGCACTTCGGGAGCGCCGGACGGTTACCCTTCGCACTGGGACCATCCCCGCGTGCGCGGGGAGCACAGATGCCTCCGGTAGCCGCGGATGACCTCGGGGACCATCCCCGCGTGCGCGGGGAGCACCGCATGCCCGTTGCGACCGTCGCCTACAGCCTGGGACCATCCCCGCGTGCGCGGGGAGCACCCCGCATCACCATCGGCGCCGCACCCGGCAACGGGACCATCCCCGCGTGCGCGGGGAGCACCGCTAATCTGAATCACGGCACTTCTCCTTCGTTGGGACCATCCCCGCGTGCGCGGGGAGCACTGCTCCGCGACCACATCCTCGACACCGACGACGGGACCATCCCCGCGTGCGCGGGGAGCACGTCGCCGTGAGCGCGATGCCGCGGTTCACGTCGGGACCATCCCCGCGTGCGCGGGGAGCACGCGGTCAGATGGCGGACGGTGTCGTGGGCGGCGGGACCATCCCCGCGTGCGCGGGGAGCACGACCGCTACCGTCACGCCCCGGGAATCCACCTGGGACCATCCCCGCGTGCGCGGGGAGCACGTGGCGGGGTATCCGCCGTCCTCCCCGCGCCAGGGACCATCCCCGCGTGCGCGGGGAGCACTCGGCCAGGTACTCGCCGATGGCCGCGATGTCGGGACCATCCCCGCGTGCGCGGGGAGCAC
>ANAW01000263.1:0-9342 GCA_000340945.1 Nocardiopsis synnemataformans DSM 44143
AGATACCAACCGCCAAACCACCCATAAGACGCAAAGCTCTCAAGCACCTTCAAACCAAACGTTCCAGGACGGCCCTCTCTACTGCGGCGTTCCGCGATCGCCTCATCCCACAGCAACATAACCCGGCCCACCAACTCCGAGGCCACCGAGCCATCCCCCCGGGCCGCGAACCGCCCCGCCCCCGGGACATCTCTGAAGCCGGACCCCGACGAACTCGGCACCACCACAGAAGGTTGCTCCGCACACGCCACAAGCTAATTACTTAGTGTTAATGTTCAATCGCTGAAAGTCGCGACAGTGGACCCCGACACCCTGTTTCAGACATTCGATCCATTCGTAACAGCTCTCCCTGATGTACCGGTTCGGCTGATTCGTGGGCCCGCGTGGCCGCCGCGGTCACCGTCCGGCGGGGAGGCCGAATGGGCTGCGAGGCGGGACGTGTGCCGCCCCGCAGCAACCGACAGCGAAGAGGGAAAGTGTTCAACAAGGCATTCATCAGGAACGCGATCGACCGGAGCGCCGAGAACGGCATGGACCGCCGTCGGCTCTTCCGGGCCGCGGGTGCGGCGGGCCTGGGGGTCGGCGCGGCGGGGGTCCTGGGCGCCATGCCCGCGTCCGCCTACGAGGAGGACTCCGGCAAGCCCAGCGACGCCGCCATCCTGAACTTCGCGCTCAACTTGGAGTACCTCGAAGCCGAGTTCTACCTGAGGGCGGTCACCGGCGAGGGCCTCTCCGGACGCAGCATCACCGGTAAGGGCGACGTCGGACGGGTTTCGGGTGGCCGCAAGGTGCCCTTCAGGACCAAGCTCGTGCGCCAGTACGCCGAGGAGATCGCCTCCGACGAGCGCGCCCACGTGGAGTTCCTCCGCGGCGCGCTCGGCTCCGCCGCCGTCGCACGACCGGCCATCGACATCGACGCGGCCTTCACCGCCGCGGCGCAGGCGGCCGGTCTGATCCAGCCGGGGCAGCGGTTCGACGCCTACGCCAACGAGGACAACTTCCTCCTGGCGGCGTACATCTTCGAGGACGTCGGCGTCACGGCCTACAAGGGCGCGGCGCCGCTGGTCGACAACAAGACCTTCCTGGAGGCGGCGGCCGGAATCCTGGCCGTCGAGGCGTACCACGCGGCGAACATCCGCGTCGCGCTGCTGGCCCGAGGGCTGGAGGCGCAGTCCCTGGCCATCTCCGACGCGCGCGACAGCCTGGACGGGGACAGCGACCTCGACCAGGGCGTCGTCGACGAAGCGGGCAGGGCCAACATCGTCCCGGCCGACGAGAACGGCATCGCGTACAGCCGCAGCGCGGCCCAGGTGCTCAACATCGTCTACCTGACCCCGGACCAGGCCACGTCCGGCGGCTTCTTCCCGAAGGGCGTGAACGGGGCCATCAACCAGAGCGGCGACAACGGTTAGCCGTGATGTCGCTCGGCTGAGGAACGGACCATGCTGTCGATTCCGCCTCTGAACCGCTGAGCGCCCGGGCAGGGGGTACTGCCGGTGCGACGGCCGCGTCCCGCCGAGGTCGTTCCCGGAAGCCTCCTGCCCGAGCGTTGTCCCGCGACTCCCCTACCGACCGTCAACCCCGTACGCCGCGAGGAACACCCGCACGCCCTCCTCCGCGTGCCGGCACAGTTCCGCCTCCGTCGGAATGGCCTCGTCTCCCAGCAGCATCGCCCGGTTCACCGGCTCCGACATCACCAGCCAGTTGAAGTGGGACGCCGCCCGCCAGGGATCCCCCGCCGCCAGCAGCCCCCTCTCCCCCAGCCGGGCGAAGCTCCCGGCGAGCGCCGAGATCGCCCTCTGCGGCCCGCACTCGTACAGCACCCGCGCCAGCTCCGGGAAGCGCGCGACCTCCCCGATCACCATCCGCCTCAACCGCATCAGCCGCGGCGTGAGCACCACCGTGAGCTGGCGGCGCGCGTAGTCCCGCAGGTAGGCCTCCACGTCCTCGACCCGGTCGGGCTCGGGCGTCTCGTCGTGCACGGCGTCCCCCGCGCCCGAGGTCATGCTGGTGACGATCTCGACGAACAGTCCCTCCTTGCTGCCGAAGTGCTTGTAGACCGTCTGCTTCGACACCTCCGACAGCGCGGCGATCTCGTCCATGTTCGTTCCGAGGTAACCGCCTCTGAGGAAGACCTCCTCCGCAGCGCCCAGGATGGCCCGGCGTTTGCGGGCCGAGCGGCTCAGCCCCTCCTCCACTGGCGGGTTCACGCTGTCCAACACCTCGTCTTCGTCGTTCCGGGTTTTGCTTCGACCCTTTTGTCCTATGGGTACTGTACGGTCTAGTTTCACAGCAAATCCGGTACTGGACGGTCCAGTTTGAAACCGCGCCGAACGCGGTAGCGCGTCAGAGGGAACGAGAAGCCACATGTACGTCAAGTTCGCCGAACTCCCCGTCTTCGACCAGGAGCGGGCCAAGGCCTTCTACACCGACCGCCTCGGCTGCACCGTGGTGACCGACGCGCCCATGTCCGACGACGGGTGGCGGTGGATCGAGCTCGGCTTCCCCGGCTCGCGGACCCACCTGCACTTCCAGCGCCGCGCGGACGGGGACCCGTCCGCCGAGCCGGTCATGGTCCTGGTGACGGCCGACGTCGAGGGCACGGTCGAGGCCCTGCGCGCCAAGGGCGTGGAGATCGTCACCGAACCGCAGGAGGCGATGTGGCAGCCGGGGGTCACGGCCGCCGAGTTCCGCGACAGCGAGGGCAACCGCATGGTGCTCAGCGACAGCTGACCGCCGGGCACGGAGAGGCAGGAGACGCAGACATGTCGCACCACTCGCACCACCCGCGCCACTCACAGGGAGCGCACACGCTGAAGGTGCCCGGAGCCAGGATCCACTACGAGGTCCGCGGTTCGGGCCCCGTGCTGCTGATGATCCCCGGCGGCCCGCAGGACGCGGGCGTCTACACCGCCCTGGCCGAGCACCTGGCCGACCGCTACACGACCGTGGCCTACGACCCCCGCGGCAACTCCCGCAGCACGCTGGACGGCGAACCCGAGGACCAGCGGGTGGAGCTGCACAGCGACGACGCCGCGCACCTGGTCGCCGAACTGGGCGGGGGCCCGGCCTACGTGTTCGGCAACAGCGCGGGCGCCCAGATCGGGCTCGACATGGCCGTGCGCCACCCCGAGGCGGTGCGCGCGCTGCTCGCGCACGAGCCGCCCTGCCTCATGCTGCTCGACGACCCCTCCGAGGTGCTCGCCCGCGACCAGGACGTCTACGACACCTACCGGCGCGAGGGCGTGGAGGCGGCGATCGGCAAGTTCATGGCGTTGAACGGCCTGGACGAGGAGGCCGAGGGAACGCGGGAGGACGGCGGACCGGAACCGGAGGGCGGCGCGTCGGAGGGCCCGATGCACGAGGACCCCGAGACCTTCGAGCGGGTCAGCGGCAACTTCGCGTACTTCCTGGCCCACGGGCTGATGCCGCTGTCGCTGTACCGGCCCGACGTGGAGGCGTTGCGGGAAGGGAGGGTTCCGGTCACGGTGGGCCTGGGCGACGCCTCCGCCGGGCAGCCCATCCACGACATCGGGCTCGCGCTGGTCCGGCACCTGGGCACGGAACCGGTCGCCTTCCCGGGTGACCACGTGGGCTTCGGGACCCACCCCCGCGCCTTCGCCGAAGCCCTGCACGGCGCGCTGGACGGCGCGCCGAAGCAGCGCTGACCGGCCGGAGCAGCGCTGAACAGAAGTGGTCGGGACCGCCCGCGGTCCCGACCACGCTCTCTCCCGACACCGGGCGGGGCGCCGGGTGCCCGGTTCAGTCCCGCCGGGCTCCCTCCGGCCAGATGACCTCCACCGGCACGCCCCTCCCCCGCGCCGCCTCGACCGCGTCACCGGTCCCGCCCCTGCCGTCGGCGGGCTGGCCGTCCCAGACCGCGAACAGCAGCTCCACCCAGTCCAGGACGGCCTCGTTGGCGTCCTCGTAGGCGGCGCGGTCCGCCCGCCGGTGCGGCATGTAGCGCACCAGCGAGGAGCTCACGAGCAGGTCGTCGAAACGGTCCAGGTTCGCGGGCTTGACCTTGGCCTCGCGGTAGTCGGCCGAGGGCAGCACGACCTCGAGCCTGCCCCCGACCTCCAGCACGGCCTCGGCGAAGAGCTGGTCCGCGCCGCGCGCCAGGCAGGAGACGCCGACGAGCCCGCCGTCGGCGTAGGGGTCGAGTGCCGCCACCAGAGCTTTGCGCACCAACGTCACGCTGTCGCCGGAAAGATTCGAATGACCAGTGATTCCGATTCGAGTCACGTCATCCCTTTCACATTTCGCTGATGGTGCAGCAGCGTATGTGATAACTCGTCGCGGACCTCGGCCACGTGCGGGTCGCGGTGGTGCGTGGCGGACTCGGTGTACCAGTCGCGCAGGCGCCTGCGGACCCTGCCCGAGCCCAGGGAGGGTTCGAGGGCCGCGGCCTGGCGCACCACCCGCGCGGCCTCGGCGGGCTCGTCGAGCAGCAGGTAGGTGCGGCCCAGCCCGATGAGGTCGAAGGCGCGTCCGCGCTTGCCCGAGGGGGCGCGCAGCTGGAGCGCCTTGGTGATGTAGGCGGCGGAGGACTCGGCGTGCCTGCGCCGGGCGCCCGGGTCGTCCTGGAGCACGGCGAGGTCGCGGTAGCGGGCGCCGACCACCCCGGCCAGTTCGGCGTGGTCGAAGCCGCCCACCCAGTCGGGCACGTCCTCGCCGTTCGCGCCGGCGAGGAGGTCCTCGGCCTGGATGACGGTGCGGCGGTAGGCCTCCGACCTGCCCATCCGCGCGTAGGACCAGCCCTCGCGCGTGCGCAGCATCGCCCGGACGAGCGCGGGCGCGCCGGTGGAGTCCGCGCTGTCGAGCGCGAGGCGGGAGATGTCCAGGGCGTCCTCGGGCCGGTGCAGGTCGAGCATCTGCCGGGCCATGTCGGCCAGGACCCCGACACCGTAGGGGCGGTGCTCGGGCCCGGCCTGGTGGAGCGCGCGCAGGGAGAGGGTGTAGTACCGCTGCGCGGTGGGGTGGTCCCCGGCGTCGAAGGACATCGAGGCCACGGTCTTGGACAGCTCTGCCATCACCGCGAACAGCCGCCCCTGCACGGAGGCGGGCTGGGGGGTCTCCACGAGTTCGGACACCTCCGAGAGCTGTCCGACGACGGCCTTGCGGCGCACGCCCAGGCGCCACCTGTCGTTCCAGTGCCGCAACGCCACGGTGGCGGCCTCGATCCGCCCCAGCTCGGCCTCTCCGATGGTGCCGCGGACCAGGCCGGGGGCGGCCGGGCCGGGCAGCAGCCAGTGTTCCAGCGTCTCCGTCAGTGCGGCGCCCATCAGGAGCGCGCCGCCGACCGCGAATGCGTCTCTGCGTTTCATCAGGTCCTTCAGCGTGATGTCGACGATGTCCTGCGCCGTTCTGGACGCGGACCATAAATCGCCTTCTTGCACCGAGGATTCTGTCCAGGAAACGCCCTTCGAATACTCGTCACCCGAATCCGCGAGGCCCAGGGCCCTACGGGCCTCGGACGGCATGGCCAGGCCGTCGGCGATGCGCTGCCACGTGCTCAGCGCGGTGACCAGGCGCCTTCCCGCCATGATCGCGCTCACGTGCGGCTGGGCCATGTCGACGGCGGAACCGATCGTCTGCTGGCTGGCACCGGTGTGCTGGCGGACGAGCCCGAACAGGGCCCCGGCGTCGTGCTCGGCCAGCGAGCGCAGGACGTCGGCACGGGCCCAGAAAGCCCGTGACGGGGAAAGACGTGGACCGACCAGGGATTTCGTCATGCATACCGCCGGTGTATATCGGCACGGAATTCCGCCCTCGCGGACGAACGGCGTTACATCTTCCGTAGTAATCCTTACCCGGAAACCCCCGCCCCCGTAATGGACGCAAGACCCTGGTTCGTCCATGCCGGGGACACCCCGAGGAGAAGAGCGGTGACCTCCACCCCACAGGCAGGGCGCGGCGGCGGCGCGGGCCACGAACCCGGAGCCGGTGTCGGTGCTGTTCACACGAGTGGTTCGCGCGTCCGGCGGCGCGGAAGGCCCGACCGGACCGGACGCCCCGGACGCGTCGGGCGCAGCGGGCGGGCCCAGTACGCCGGGCGCCCGGAGCCCGTCGAGTACCCCGGGCACGCCGGGCGTGCTGGATCCGCCGGGCATGCCGAACGTGTCAGGTACGGCGGACACGCCGGACGTGCCCGGCGCGTCAGCGCACAGTGCGCCAGACGGTGCGGGAGGTGCGTCAGATGATCCCCCCGCACGAGAGGATGGTCGAACGCCTCGTCGAGGAGGGCGGCCTGGCCGCGGAGTGGCGCGGGGCCTTCGCGGCGGTTCCGCGGCACCTGTTCCTGCCCGACGAGATCGCCGACCCCGACACGGGCGTGCCCGTCGACCGCTACCGCGGCGAGCTGCGGTGGCTGGAGGCCGCCTACGCCGACGTTCCCGTCGTCACCCAGGTCGACGACGGCGCCCGCTACGGCCCCGGAGAGCCCACGTCCTCGTCCCCGGCGCCGTCCTCGGTGGCCGAGACGATGCGGCGGCTGCGGGTCGCGCCGGGGATGCGGGTGCTGGAGGTGGGCACCGGCAGCGGGTACACCGCCGCCCTGCTCGCGCGCTTCCTGGGCGACGACGCCGTCACCTCCGTGGAGATCGACTTCGAGCTGGCCGAACAGGCGCGGGTGCGGCTGATGAGCGCGGGGCTCACGCCGCTGGTGGTCAGCGGCGACGGCATGCGGGGCTGGGCTGCGCGCGCGCCCTACGACCGGGTGCTCAGCGCCGTGACGGTGCAGCGGATCCCCTACGCCTGGGTGGCGCAGTGCCAGCCCGGCGGACGCGTCCTGACACCGTGGGGCACCGCCTTCCACCGCGGGGTGACGGCCGACCTCGTGGTCGGCCCGCACGGGACCGCGCACGGGAGGTTCACCGGGCACACCGACCGCATGTGGGCGCGCGCGGACCGGACTCCGCGCCACCTGCTGGAGACCTACGTCCGGCCGGACGACGACGAGCACACCACGACGTGTTCCCGGCTGCATCCGGGAGAGGTGGTCGGCGACTCCGACGGGGCCTTCGCGGTGGGGTTGCAGATGCCGGAC
Organism: Nocardiopsis synnemataformans DSM 44143; assembly: GCA_000340945.1. Taxonomy (GTDB): domain Bacteria; phylum Actinomycetota; class Actinomycetes; order Streptosporangiales; family Streptosporangiaceae; genus Nocardiopsis; species Nocardiopsis synnemataformans. The sequence continues at coordinate 7,049 of ANAW01000263.1, forward strand.
GTGCACCGGATCGTCCGGCTCGGGGGCGGACCCGAGGACCCGCGGTTCACGGTGTACCTGCTGGACTCCTCGACCTGGTCGTGGGCCTCCTGGCACATCGACCCCGGGCACCGGGACAAGGGCTACGAGGTGCGCCAGCACGGCCCCCGAAGGCTGTTCGACGAACTGGAGGCGGCCCACCTGCTGTGGGTGGAGGCGGGGCGTCCCGCGCACACGCGGTTCGGGCTGACGGTGTCGGCCGAACACCAGCTGGTGTGGCTGGACGACGAGGCCACGATCTTCGCCGCCATGAGGTGACGGGGTGGGCGGAGCGCTGGGAGGCCGTGGCCACGGCCTCCGAGGTCTCCGCGGGCACGAGGACACGAAGGCACGCAGACACGAGAGATCACGAGGATCCGACGGACCGTGGAGGCCGTTCCCGTGGGAACCGCACGCGCGGCCGTCGCCCGAACCGAGGAGAAGACAGATGACCGTCCTGCCACGCCCACGGCGACCCATCGACCTGGACAGGCGCTGGAAGCGCCGCAGCTACCCGGCGAGCCTGGCCGCCATCCGCAGGGCCCGGACCGACCTGCGCGCCGACCTGTCGCGGATCTCGGGCGCCGACGAGGAACTGGTCGCGGCCGTGGTGCTGTGCGCCAGCGAGATGCTGGCCAACACCATGGGGCGGGTCCTGCCCGACGGGGACGGGGCGGAGGTGGTGCGCACGCTCGTTCTGCGCCACGACCCCGGCGGGCGCCGCGTCCTGCGGCTGTCGGTGGCGGACCGGTGGGTCCCGGACGCCCTGGTGTGTGTGCCGGGTCCGGAGGCGGACCAGGACTGGCGGGAACTCGCGCTGGGGCAGGGGCTGCTGCTCATCGGCCACTTCTCCGCGCGCTGGGGAACCCGTCGGGCCGGTGTGCCGGGTGGGGGCCGGGGCCGCGTGATCTGGGCCGAGTTCGACCTCGCGCCGCGGTGGAGCCCGCGCCGGTTGGCGGCGTAGGAGGTTCGGGCCCCGGGTTGGAGCTGGGCCCGGGGCCTGAAGCAGACCGGAGGCCTGCTGAGGGACGCGGCCGGGCCGGGGCCGGAAGAGGATGGCAGAACGGGCTCTGGCGGGGCTGGATCGCGGCCGCGGACCGGCCCCGCGCCAGGGCGTGGACGGGCGTCGGCCCGGGGCGGACTCGACCGGGAACGAGCGCCGGTCCGGAGTGGGCCTGACCGGAGTGGGCCTGACCGGGGAAGGGTCGGTCGGGCCTGACCCTCGCCCGTTGCGTACCCGTTGGCCCCCTTACGTACCTGCTGGCCGCCGGCGCACGGCGGTCGTGTAGGAAGGACCCCGTGACGAGTCCCGGGGCCGCCCCCTACCGCGCGTTCGCGGAGCACATGATCGAGATCCCCGCCGGAGAGATCGTCCTGCGGGACGAGGGAACGGGGACGGACTGGAAGGTCGGGGTCGGCGCCTTCCGGCTGGCGCCGTGTCCCGTGACCCGTGATCTGTACGCCGCTGTCGTGGGCGGGGTGTTGGGGAACGCTGGGGTTCACGGGACCCCTGAGGTCGACGGAGCCTCTGCCGGTAGTGCAGGCGCGACTGATGCCGTAAGCACAGCAAGCGTGGCGGGTGTCGCCGACGCGGCGGCTGCCCCGGACGGGGCGGGTGCGGCGAAGGAGACGAGCGCTGCGGACGCAGCGAATGTTGCTGACGGGGTGGTGGGTGCCGCAGGTGTCGCGGGTGCGTGGAGCGCCGCGGATGTCGCTGGCGCGGCTGGCGCTGCGGGTAGGTCGGGTGTCGCGAACGAGGCGAACGCTACGGCCGCCGCTGGACCGGGGACTCCGGTGACCGAGGTCTCCTGGCTGGACGCCGTCCGGTTCTGCAACCTGCTCTCGCGGGCGGAGGGGCTCGAACCCTGCTACTCCGGCGGCGACGACCCCGACGCGCTGGACGTGGCCTGCGACTGGGAGGCCGGGGGCTACCGCCTGCCGTCCGAGGCGGAGTGGGAGTACGCGTGCCGGGCGGGGAACCCCGGCGTTCGCTACGGCGAACTTGACGATATCGGTTGGTACCGGGCGAACTCGGGCGGCGGAGCGCGTGACGTCGCGACGCGTGCGCCCAACGCCTGGGGGCTGTACGACACGATCGGCAACGTGTGGGAGTGGTGCTGGGACGTCTACGACCCCGCGGTCTACGGCCCGTACCGCGTGTTCCGCGGCGGAGGGTGGAACGACCGCCCCCGGGGCTGCCGGGCCTCGTGCCGCCGCAAGAGCCACCCGACCCTGCGCGTCGACGACCTGGGGTTCCGGCTCCCCCCGGCGCTGTG
>ANAW01000264.1:0-11597 GCA_000340945.1 Nocardiopsis synnemataformans DSM 44143
CGCCGCAAGAGCCACCCGACCCTGCGCGTCGACGACCTGGGGTTCCGGCTCGCCCGGTCGCTGTGAACCGGGAACCGCGTGCCCGGCCGCTGTGAACCGGGAGCAATGTGCCCGGCCGGAAGCCCCACGGCCGGGCACGGACGTCAGCACCAGGGCTGAGCCCCGCTAGTCAGGGCTGTTGGTCGGCCTCCAGGTCCGCCACCGCCGCGCGGGAGAGGCGGTCGAGGACGTCGATCTGGGCGGGGTTGTACAGCTCCTTCAGCGCCGTGGCGAACGCCTGCGCGGCCTTGTGCCGGTCGATGGCCATCGTGCCCTGGGAGATGCGCAGCTCAGGTCGGTCGGACATGAGGTCACGGGAGGTGCGCAACAGCCGTTCGGTGAGCTCGCTGCGGGTCCGCTCGTCGGCGTCGGCGGGCAGGTCGTTGAACTCCTCGTCGGCGGGACCCGAGCCGTAGGCGCGTATCAGCTCCGTGAAGGCCCGCTGCGTCTGCGGCGCGAACAGGCCCGACATGACCGCGGCCATCGAACGGTCGGCCTCGGTCATGGCGGTCTCGGCGGCGGCCAGGGCCATGTCGGGCGGCAGTTCGGTCGGCCCGGACCCGCGCAGTGCCAGGGCCAGCTCCGTGCGCATCCGTCGCAGGCGTTCGATGGCCTCGGCGAGTTCGGCGTCCAGGGCCCGCAGCTCCTGCTCGGGGTAGGCGTCGGCCTCGCCCATCTGGCTGATCTGCTCCAGGGAGAACCCCAGGCCGGACAGCCGTTTGACGCGCATGACCCGCACCAGGTGCTCGACCTTGTAGCGCTTGTAGCCGTTGGCGCCGCGCTCGGGCTCCTCCAGCAGACCGACGTCGTGGTAGTGACGCACCGTCCGCAGGGTCGTTCCGGCCAACTCGGCCAGTTGACGGGTGCTCCACGCCATGACGGCCCCCTCCGCGCTCATGGTCTGGCGACCGTTGCTCCACCGGGAACGCTAGTGCAGACTCCGCGGTCCACGGGCCGTACCGCGTGTCCGGTCGATGGGGGCCGAGGACCGCGTGCCAGGCCGACGGAGGCAGAAGACCGTATGCCCGGCCGGGAGTTCCACGGCCGGGCAGACGGTGACCGATCATGCCCCGCGTGAGCGGGGCGGATGCTTTTCCACAGGCAGACGATGTGGGCTGGTGCGGTGACTGCCGGGATACGTAGGCTCGAATCCGGGGGCTGTTGCGCCGCCCATGAGCGCGCCATGCGCCCCCGAATCCAGTGTCCCCCGGCCCGCCGCACCCGGCCAAGCCCCGATCCGCCCCTGTGGACGGACTCCCGGGCGCCCAGGGGCCCGGCACCCGGTGGCTCGCGCCCTGGACCGGACCCGGGACCAGGCCCGGGACCGGTGCACGGGGCAGTCCCTAGGCCGGGCGGCGGGGACCGCGGCGGCGCGAGGCCGACCCGCCGCGCGAGGCCGACCCGCCGCGCGAGGCCGAAGCGCCGCGCGGAGCCGATCCGCGACCGCCCTGGCGGCGCGGCTCCTCACGCGGGCCGCTGGGCAGGGTCACCGGAACGCCGGAGGGCTCACGGGCGCCGGTCACACGGGCCAGCTCGGGGTCGCCCGCACTCACCTGGGCGACCTGCGCGTCGATCCGGGCCCGCTGCATCAGCCTGGCCATGTCCCGCCGCTCGTTGGGCAGCACGAGCGTGACCACGCTGCCCGTCTCACCGGCGCGGGCGGTGCGCCCGCCCCGGTGCAGGTAGTCCTTGTGGTCCGTGGGCGGGTCGATGTTGACCACCAGGTCCAGCCCGTCCACGTGGATGCCGCGCGCGGCGACGTTGGTGGCGACCAGCGCGGTCACCGTGCCCTCCTTGAACTGCTTGAGGGTGCGGGTGCGCTGGGGCTGGGACCGGCCGCCGTGCAGCGGTGCCGCCCGGACGCCGCTGTTCAGCAGGTGCTTGGCCATCCGGTCCACGGCGTGCTTGGTGTCCAGGAACAGGATGACCTGTCCGTCGCGGGCCGCGATGTGGGTGGCGGTGGTCTGCTTGTCGAGGTGCGACACGTGCAGGACGTGGTGCTCCATGGTGGAGACGGCGCCCTCGGACGGGTCGACCGAGTGGACCACCGGGTCGTTCAGGAACCGGCGGACCAGGGTGTCGACGTTGCGGTCCAGGGTGGCCGAGAACAGCATGCGCTGCCCCCCGGTCGGCACCTCCATCAGGATCGCGGTGACCTGCGGCATGAAGCCCATGTCGGTCATCTGGTCGGCCTCGTCCAGGACGGTGACGTCCACCTGGTCCAGGACGCAGTCGCCGCGCTCCATCAGGTCGCGCAGGCGGCCCGGAGTGGCCACGACCAGCTCGACGCCCTGACGCAGGGCGCGGGCCTGACGGCTGATGGGCATGCCGCCCACCACGGTCGTCGTGCGCACGCGCAGCGAACGGGCGTAGGGGGCGAGCGAGTCGTTCACCTGCTGGGCGAGTTCGCGGGTCGGCGCGAGCACCACGGCCAGGGGGTGGCGGGGCTCGGCCACGCGGCCCTCCAGCCGGGCGAGCAGCGCCAGCCCGAAGGCCAGGGTCTTGCCCGAACCGGTCTGGCTGCGGCCGAGGACGTCGCGCCCGGCCAGCGAGTTGGGCAGCGTCGCCGCCTGGATGGCCGACGGTGTGGTCAGTCCCTGGCGGGCCAGCGTCGACTTCAGCGGCGCGGGCATCTCCAGGTCCTGGAAGGCGTGGACCGGGTCGAGCGCGGGGGTGGTGGAGACGGGGAGCGCGAAGTCCCCGGAGGGGTTCCCTGACTGGCGTCCGCCGAAGCCGCCGCGCTGGGGGCGGCCGCCGGACTGGTAGGGGCGCTGACGGCCGTAGCTGCCGGAGGGACGGCCACGACGCGCGTTGGTGCGAGGTTGGTTCATATGGGGCCTTTCGCAGCCGACGCGTGCCTGGCGGGAAGCCCTCGGGGGCTTCGGCGTGTGACACCGGGTGTGCGCCGGAAAGAGTCTTGGGATCCACGGCCCGCACGGAGAACCCGGGGTCGTGGCGTAGAACCGGACCAGCGCCTGTCGGAGAACGACGGCCAGAAGAGCGGTCCGGGAAAAGCAAAACCGGGGAGGGGCCGCCGCCGCGAGGGCGGGCCCCTGCCCCGGAAGGAGTCTCAGCTCAGTCAGATCAGGGTGATGTTGTCGGCCTGAAGGCCCTTGGCACCCTGGGTGACGTCGAAGTTGACAGCCTGGCCCTCCGCGAGCTCGCGGTAGCCGTTGGCCTGGATCGCCGAGTAGTGGGCGAAGACGTCGGGGCCGCCACCGTCCTGCTCGATGAAGCCGAAGCCCTTTTCGCCGTTGAACCACTTGACCTTGCCGGTCGCCATGGGTGTTCCTCTCGTTCGGGAGTATGAAGAAAACCGCGGTCTGACGATTTTCCCGTCACTGCGGCAATAACCCGAAAAAGATGTACATCCAACGGGAATCACGACTGCAACTCCACTGAATCTAGCACAGATTTTTCCAGCTGCCCCAGAGTGACCATGTGTCACATGGCACCGAAAAACGTGGTAACGATCCGCCCGCAGAACGCGTTGGCCCCGGCTTCCGTACGCGCGGCCGGGCCCGACCCGCGTGTCGCGCCGCCGCCTCAGCGGCGCGGGGACAGCACCGCGGGCAGTCCGAAGTGCCGGAAGAGCGCGGTGTCGAAGAACATCACCGTGTGGGCGACCGCGTCGTGCCCGGGCGCCAGCTCCAGCACCTGGATCCCGAACGCCCGGTGGGCGCCGTCACCGCCCCGCATGTACAGCGCGAAGGCGGGCTGCCCGTTGGCCGCGGTCGGCACCAGCGCCAGGTCGCCCGGGCCGCTGGCCGGACAGTGGGCGGCGATGAGGCGGCCGATGTGCCCGGCGCCGCGCACCCACGTGGCGAAGGGCGGCATCTCGAACACCGCGTCGGCGGTGAACAGCTCGGTGATCGCCGAGATGTCGTAGGACTCGAACGCGTTGACGTACCGGGCCAGGACCTCGCGCTGCTCCGGCCGGGGCTCGGCCACCCCCTCCTCGGTGGGAGTGACCCAGGCCAGCTGGGCACGGGCCCGCTGGAGCAGGCTGTTGACCGCGGGGACGGAGACACCGAGGGTGTCGGCGACCTCGGCCGCGCTGTAGCGCAGCACGTCGCGCAGGATCAGCACCGCCCGCTGCCTGGGTTGCAGGTACTGGAGCGCGGCGACCAGGGCCAGGCGCACGCTCTCGCGCGCGGCCACGACCGCGCCGGGGTCGTCCGCGCCGACCAGGACGTCGGGCACCGGCTCCAGCCAGGGCAGCTCCGGGCGGTCGGCGAGTTCGCCCTCGGGCTCGGCGGTGGGTCCGCCGAGCCCGGTGGGCAGGGGCCGCCGCTGACGTCTGTCCAGGGCGGTCAGGCAGGCCGTGGTGGCGATCCGGTGGAGCCAGGTGCGCAGGCTGGAGCGGCCCTCGAACCGGTCGTAGGCCCTCCAGGCGCGCAGGTAGGTCTCCTGCACCAGGTCCTCGGCGTCGTGCACCGACCCCAGCATGCGGTAGCAGTGCGCGAACAGCTCGCGCCGGTAGGGGTCGGCGAGCCTCATGAAGTCCTGGTCGGACGCGTGTTCCACCACGGCCGTCACGTTACGCCTCCTGTATGACAGAACACACGTTCCCGAACGGGTCGGCGAACCACGCCACCGTCGGGACGCCCCGCGAGATCCCCTTTCCGTCCTGGTCGAAGCCCTCGTAGCGGAGCATCCCGACGCCGCGGCGGGCGAGCTCGTCCACGACGGCGTCGATGTCGTCCACGGGGAGGTTGAGCACGGTGAAGTCCGCGGGCTCGTGGTCGGGCCTGGGGTAGACGAGGACCGCCCGCCCCTCCCCCAGGTCGATGCTGAGCAGGCCGTGCTCCTCCATGCCCTCGACGGGCCCGACCGCGAGCCCGAGGGTGGTGCCGTAGAACTCCCTGGCCCGGTCGGGGTCGGGAACGGCGAAGGAGGCGAAGGCCCTGGTGGTGTCGAACATGGTCCTCCCCCTAGTTCTCGCGCGTCATGGCGGCGCGGTGCTCGTCGCTGAGCTGGATGATCTGGACGTGGTTGCCGTCGGGGTCGACGGCGGTGCCGAACAGGCTGCCGTCGCGGTCCTCCAGGGGCGCCAGCCACCCGGTGCCCCGCGCGTCCACGCGGGCGGCGACGGCGCGGGCGTCGTCCACGTCGACGTTGAGGATCATGCGGGTCGGGTCGGCCGCCCTGGGCGCGACGTCGTCCCGGCGGTCGATGAGCAGGTGGAAGGTCCCCAGGCGCAGGACGCGGTAGCCGTCCATGTCGACGTCGTCCTGGGGCGAGAGGACGTCGGCGTACCAGTCGTGCAGGCGGTCGGGGTCGGTGGTGGCGAGCAGCATGCCGTCGAGGTTGGGGCGTTCCATGGTGTCCTCCGGGTGGTGTGGTGCCGGGTCCGCGGCGTCGGGCGCGGACCGTCGTACTGGGCGGCGCCGCCGGGTCCGGGGCGGCCGGATCCGGAGCCCCTGGCCGGGGTCCCGGTTCCGGACGGCCTCAGGTCCGGCGCTCGGTGCCGCTCACCCGTACTGACTCGCCGGCGTCCGCGGACTCATCGGCCAGCGGCGGTTCTCCTGCCACGGATTTCTCCGCCGACGCGTCCGCGGCTTCCTCCGCCGGTTCCTGCGGCGTTCCCGGCGTCCCCGACGGAGCCGAGCGCAGCAGGACCACGGCGGCCACCCCGAACACGGCCATGGCCGCGCAGCCGATCACCCCGACCAGGTTGATGCCGGAGGTGAAGGCCTCGCGCGCCGGACCGAGCAGGCTCTCGGCCAGGCCCTCGGGCAGCTCCGCGGCCACGGCCACGGCAGCGGGCAGGGTCTGGCCCGCCTCCTCCGGCACGCCCTCGGGAACGGTCATCCCGGAGCGGTAGACCGCCGAGGCCAGGCTGCCCAGCAGGGCCACGCCCATGGCGACGCCGAACTCCCCGCTGGTCTCGGACATGGACGCGGCGGCCCCGGCCCTCTCCCTGGGCGCCGAGCCCACCACGATGTCGGTGACCAGCGCGGCGCCGGGGCCCAGCCCCACCGAGGCCAGCAGCAGCCCGGCGACCACGAGCGGTGTTCCGCCCTCGACGGGGACCAGGAACAGCAGGGCGAACCCCGACGCGGTCACGAGCATGCCGCCGCCGATGACGTTGGCCCGGCCCACGCGGGCGGCCAGCGGCCCTCCGGCCATGGTGGCGGCGATCATCGCCAGTGCCGGGGGCACCTGCCACATCCCCGCGACCAGCGAGGAGTGCCCGGCGACCATCTGGAGGTACTGGCTGATCAGGAGGAACGTGCCGCCCATGGTGACCGCGCCCGCCATCATCACGCCCAGCGCGACCCCGAAGGAGGGCTGGCGGAACAGCCCGAGGTCCAGCAGCGGGTCGGGCAGGCGCAGTTGGCGGCGGGCGAACACCGCGCCCATGGCCAGCCCGAAGGCGAGGGAGCCGAGCGGGCCGAGGAGCGGCCCGCCCTCGGCGACGGCCTTGAGGCCGTAGACGACCGGCAGGATGGCGGCCAGGGACAGGGCGACGCTGACCAGGTCCAGCCGCCCGGGTTCGGGCGCGCGGTGCTCGGGGAGGAGCAGGGGCGCGCACACCAGGAGCAGCAGCATGACGGGGACGCCGAGCAGGAACACCGAACCCCACCAGAACCACTCCAGGAGGAGCCCGCCCACGACGGGGCCGATGGCGGTGCCGCCCATGAAGCAGCTCGTCCACACCGAGATGGCCACGGCGCGCTGCCGCGGGTCGGTGAACATGTTGCTGATCAGGGCCAGGGTGGAGGGCATGAGGGTGGCTCCGGCCACGCCCATGAGGGCGCGGGTGGCGATGAGCGCGGCGGCGCTGGGCGCGAAGGCCGCGGCCACGGAGGCCGCGCCGAAGACGGCGGCGCCGATCATCAGCAGGCGCCTGCGGCCGATGCGGTCGCCGAGGGTGCCCATGGTGATGAGGAACCCGGCGATCAGGAAGCCGTACACGTCCATGATCCACAGCAGCTGGCTGCCGGAGGGCCGCAGGTCGGCGGCCAGGTGGGGCAGCGCCAGGTAGAGCACGCTCATATCCAGGGAGAGCAGCAGGGTGGGCAGGGCCAGCACCCCGAGCCCGAGCCACTCACGTCCTCCCGCGCGTGCGGGGGTCGGCTTCGCGCCGTTCATCGTGGTCGTCCTCGTCCGTCGGATCCGCACGGTGCGGTTCGTTCACGTGTACGGACCCGGCAGGCGTTGGGAACTCATCGGCCCGGACCGGAGAACCCGGAGATCTCCCGGGCTGTGCCTCAGCGGCTCAGCCTCCGGTAGCGCCGCAGCGCCAGCGGCACGAAGACCGCCATCAGCACCAGCGGCCACACCACCGCCATGAGCAGCGCGTTCTGCGCGATCCAGGAGTCGTTGGCCGCCACCGGGTTGCCGAACAGGTCGCGGGCCGCGATCACCGTCGCCGACAGCGGGTTCCACTCGGCCACCGGCACCAGCCAGTCCGGCATGGTGTCGGTGGGCACAAAAGTGTCCGCGACCATGGCCAGCGGGAAGACCAGCGAGAAGAACTTCATCGCCGCCTCCGGACTGCGCACCACCAGCCCCAGGTAGATGCCGATCCACGTGAAGGCCAGGCGCAGCAGCAACAGCAGCCCCAGGGCCGCCAGCGCGGAGAGCGGGCCCTCGTGCCACCGCCAGCCGACCAGCAGCCCCATTCCGGCCAGCACCGCCAGGTCCAGCACCGCGGAGAGCACGTCGGCCAGGCTGCGACCGGCCAGCAGCGAGGCGGGGGCCATCGGCAGCGTGCGGAACCGGTCGACCACGCCGCGTCCGGCGTCGGTGACCACCGCGATCGTGGTGTTGCCGATCCCGAAGGCCATGGTCAGCGCGAACAGCCCCGGCATCAGGAACTCGCGGTACTCCTCGCCGGGCGCGTCCATGACCGCGCCCATGGCCTCGCCGAAGACGAAGCCGAACAGCAGCACCGCCAGGACGGGGACCATCAGCGTGCCGACGAGTTCGTCGGGCTTGTACACCAGGTGCAGCAGGTAGCGGCGCGCCACCACCCAGGTGTCGGCCACCGCCCAGCGCATCCGCGTCAGGGGGCCGGGCTCCTCCGGAACCGGCCGCTCCGCCTCGGTCACGGGCGCCATGACGCCTCCTTCTCCGGAGCCGGCCGCCCCGCCTCGGTCACGGACATCATGACGCCTCCTCCGCGCCCTGGCGGCCCGTCAGGCCCAGGAACACGTCGTCCAGTGTCGGGCGGCGCAGGGCGATGTCCTCCACGTCCAGCCCCGCCTCGTCCAGGGCGCGCACCGCCTTGGCCAGCCCCGCGCCCCGGCCGTCGAAGGGCACGGACACCCGCAGGGCGTCGGCGTCCACCTCGGGCAGCGACCCGGCCACGCGGCCCAGGACCTGCGCGACCGGGGAGAGCGCGTCGGCGTCGGCGACCACGGCCTCCACCCGGCCGCCCCCGACCCGGGACTTGAGCTCCTCGGGGGTGCCCTCCGCGATGACCCTTCCGGAGTCGACCACCGAGATCCGGTCGGCCAGGCGGTCGGCCTCCTCCAGGTACTGCGTGGTCAGCAGCACGGTCGTGCCGCCCTCGGCCAGGTCGCGCACGGACCGCCAGACCTCGGAGCGGCTGCGCGGGTCCAGGCCCGTGGTGGGCTCGTCCAGGAACAGCACGGCGGGATCGGGGATCAGGCTCGCGGCCAGGTCCAGGCGGCGGCGCATGCCGCCCGAGTACTCGCGCACCGGGCGGTGGGCGGCGTCGGTGAGGCCGAACCGCTCCAGGAGTTCGGCGGCCCGCGCCCGCGCCGCCCGCGCCCCCAGGTGGTGCAGGCGGGCGAACATTTCCAGGTTGCGCCGCCCGTTGAGGACCTCGTCGAGCGCCGCGTACTGACCGGCGAAGCCGATGCGCGAGCGCACCCGCGCGCTCTGGCGCGCCACGTCGAACCCGGCGACGCGCACCTGTCCGGAGTCGAAGCGCAGCAGGGTGGCCATGACCCGCACGGCGGTGGTCTTGCCCGCGCCGTTGGGTCCCAGCAGCGCGTGCACCGCGCCGGGGGGCACCTCCAGGTCGAAGCCGTCCAGGGCGGCGCGGCCGCGGGCCCCGGGGTAGGACTTGCGCACGTCCCGGGCCAGGATCACCGGGTCGGCGGCGCGGCGGTCGGGGGAAGGCCCGCGGGCGGCGCCTTGCCCGGGAGAAGGCCCGCGTGCGGCGCGGTCACCCGCGGCGCGGGCGTCGACGGCCCGCTCACGGACAGCGTGGCTGTCGACGGCCCTCTCCCCAGCGGTGTGGTCCTCGACGGCCCGCTCACCGGTGACCCGGTCGTGGGCGGGCCTCACGGCGCGGCCTCCGCGACCGGGGCCTCGGGGGCCGGACGCGCGCCCGGGCGCGTCCGCTGGGCGGGCACGTCCGGCCGGGTGACCTCGGCGTGGCGGCCCAGGCCGATGAGGGCGATGTTGCGCACCGACTCGCTGCCCTCGGTGTAGTAGGAGCAGTGGCCGGGGATGGGGCCGGTGGCGAAGGCGGTGGCGCCGAACCCGGGGCGCAGCGGCGAGGGCCCGTGGCCCAGGTCCCGCCAGCGCCCCCGGGGGAAGAAGCGGATCCAGTCCGCGGGGCCCAGCGCCGCCCACAGGTTCCCGGTGAAGCCCAGGTCGGCGACGGAGTTCCCGCCCATGCCGGGGCTGCCCAGGGCCACGCAGTCGTCCACGCGCCCGTGCCGCAGGGCCAGCCCGCACACGACGGTGCCGTAGCTGTGCCCCACCAGCGTGATGCGGGCGGTGCGGGGCAGGAAGGACGTCAGGCGGGCCAGGTCCTCGGCGCCGCGTTCGGCGGGGCCCCGGAAGGCGGCCTCCGCGAAGCCGCGCGGGGTGTCGTAGCCGACCCAGACCACGACGGCGGAGCGCTCGCCGGGGGCGAGGTCCCGCATGGTGCGCAGGACCGTCCCGCCGTTGACACGGGGCCGGGTGGGCCGGTTGGCGTCGAAGTAGTTGCCCAGGTAGTTGTCGTTGCCCGGGACCAGGACCACGATGTGGTCGGCGGCCGCCACGTCCCCCAGCGCCTCGACGATGCGCCCGTCTCCGGTCTCGTCGTGGGCCAGGAGCCGCAGGCCGTGCCACTCGCGCTCCTCGTAGCGCAGGGGGGTGGGAGGCGAAGCGTGACGTGGGCCCGCCGCGATCATGACTCTCCAGGGGAAGTTCGGGTGCCGACAGGTGGGGGACGGTCCTCCTCACGCTAGGTCCGCGGCGGGGTCGGCCTCCATGGCGCTGTCCCCCCGAACCGGGTCTGGCGTCGACCACCCGGCTTCGTGGTGGTGGCACTACTCCCGGCCGTACGGCGCACGGCGGATTCGGGACGAACCCGGCAAAGAAGACCGGACGCTTTCGGGTAGCCGCGTTGGCAGACAGCCGTGAACTGGGTTGATAGCTTCGAGCGGCCATGCGGGCACCGGGAGTGCCGTCGTCGTGCGCGCCGGTGTCCGCTCTCCGCGAGAGCCTGGGGGTACTCCATGCGAGCCGTGGTCTTCGAGAACTACGAGCGGTTCCCGTCACTCACCGACGTTCCCAAGCCCGAACCGGGTCCGGGCGAGGTGCTCCTGCGGGTGGCGGGGGCGGGGGGCGGGNCGAGGAGGGGCAGGCGGGGGCGCAGAAACCGCCGTTCGTCCTGGGGCACGAGAACTCCGGATGGGTGGAGGCGCTCGGCGACGGCGTGAGCGAGCGCGTGCGGATCGGCGACGCCTACATGGCCTACGGCCCGATCGGCTGCGGGCACTGCCGCATGTGCGTGCGGGGCCGGGACACCTACTGCGAGAACGCGGCGACCATGCCCTACCTGGCGGTGGGCCTGGGCCGCGACGGCGGCATGGCCGAGTACGTGACCGTGCCCGCCCACCACCTGGTCCCCCTGGGCGACGCCGACCCGGTGGACGCCGCGCCGCTGTCGGACGCGGGCCTGACCCCGTACCACGCGATCAAGCAGGCGCTGCCGCACCTGGAGGGCGGCGGACGGCACGCCCTGGTGATCGGCCTGGGCGGGCTGGGGCAGATCGGCGTGCAGATCCTGAGGGCGCTGACCGGCGCGACGGTGATCGCCACCGACGTCAAGGCCGAGCCGCGCGCCTGGGCCGAGCGCAACGGCGCGGTCACCGTGGGGGCGGGCGACCGGCAGGTCGAGGAGATCCGCGAGATCACCGGCGGCCGGGGCGTGGACGCGGCCTTCGACTTCGTGGGGATCACGCCGACCATCGCGACCGCGGCGGCGTCGATGGCCCAGGGCGGGCGCCTGACCGTGGTGGGGATCGCGGGCGGCACGCACGAGTTCTCGTTCTTCACCAATCCCTACGAGTCCTACGTCACCAACACCTACTGGGGGACGGTGGGAGAGCTGTGGGAGGTGGTGGACATGTACCGGGCGGGGCAGATCCGGCCGGAGGTCGAGCGGTTCGCCCTGGACGACGCCCTGGAGGCCTACCGGAGGCTGGAGGCCGGGGAGGTCTTCGGTCGCGCCGTGGTGGTGCCGCACCGGAACTGACCGCCCCCGGGCGTTCCCGCGCGGCCACCAGCGCGGGGTGCCGGGGTGCCGCATCGGAGCCGACCCCGCCGGGCGGCGCGGTGGACCCGGCGGGGGGCCGGGG
>ANAW01000265.1:0-4145 GCA_000340945.1 Nocardiopsis synnemataformans DSM 44143
CCTTCCGCGAGGGTCCCGGGACGGGGGTCCACAGCGCCGGGGCCTCAGCCCCTGCCGGGCGGCATCGGCACGAACGCGCTGGTGCGCCGGGCGTACTCCGCCCACCCGGGCCGGCCGGCCATGTGCTCGTCCAGCAGCCGCTGGCCCGACCCCCGGGTCAGCAGGTAGGTCATCACCACGGGCGCGGGCAGGGTGAGCAGCACCCACCACGACCCCGACAGCGCGACCAGGAACAGCCCCCACCACACGCACGCGTCGCCGAAGTAGTTGGGGTGGCGGGTCCACGACCACAGGCCGCGGTCCATGATCCTTCCGCTGTTGGCGGGGTCGCGCTTGAACCGGGCCAGTTGGGCGTCGCCCACCGTCTCGAACACGAACCCCAGCAGCCACACGGCCACACCGGCGAGGGCCAGCCACACCTGCGGAGCACCGAGGAGGGGCGCCCCGGTGTGCACCGCCACCTGGACCGGCATGGCGACGAGCCACACCAGGAGGCCCTGGAGCAGGTAGACCACGCGCAGAGCGTAGGCGTTGCGGTTGCCGGGCGCCCCGGCCAGCAGGCGCTCGTAGCGGGGGTCCTCGCCCTTGCCGCGGCTCCGCAGGCCGATGTGCACGGCCAGGCGCACACCCCACACGACGGTGAGTCCGGCCAGCAGCCAGGTGCGGGCGGGGTCGCCCGACGCGGTCAGGACGCCGACCGCAGCCACGACGGTGAACCCGAGCCCCCAGGCCGCGTCCACGACGCTGTGCCTGCCCAGGCGCAGCGCGAGGGCGAAGGTCGCGAGCATGAGCGCCAGCACGGCCAGGGCGGACGACCCGAGGGTGACGGCGAGTGCGGAGGTGTCCATCAGCGGCTCTCGGTCCGCTCCGGGCGCACGGCCAGGATCTGGTCCACTCCCATGCGGCCCTCCTCGAAGGCGAGCGCGCCCCCGGCCAGGTAGAGCCGCCACACGCGGGCGGTCTGCGGGCCGGCCAGGGCCACCAGCTCGTCGAAGCGGCGCTCCAGCACCTCCATCCAGGCGCGGGCGGTGCGCACGTAGTGCTCGCGCATGGCCCGCACGCCGCGCACCTCCAGCCCGGCGCCCTCCAGCAGCCCGACCGTCTCGCCCAGGGGGCGCATGTGCATGTCGGGGGCGATGTAGCGCTCGATGAACGGGCCGCCGCCGGGCTGGGCGCCGCGCCGCGACATCTGCTGGACGAGCAGGCGCCCGCCGGGGCGCAGCCGGTCGTGCAGGCGGCGGGCGAAGGGTGCGTACTCGTCGCGGCCCACGTGCTCGCCCATCTCGATGGTGGCCACGGCGTCGAAGCCGTCGTCGGTGACGTCGCGGTAGTGCTGGAGGCGCACGTCGACCAGGTCGGTCAGCCCCTCCTCGCGGACGCGGGCCGCGACGTGGTCGCGCTGGCGGGCGGAGAGGGTGACGGCGGTGACGCGCGCGCCGTGGTGGCGGGCGGCGTGCAGGGTGAGCGATCCCCAGCCGCACCCCACGTCGAGCAGGCGGTCGCCCCTGCCCAGGCGCAGTTCGCGGCAGACGAGGTCGAGCTTGTCGCGCTGGGCGTCGGCGAGGGTGTAGCCGGGGTCGTCGCTGGTCCAGTAGGCGCACGAGTAGGCCATGGACTCGTCCAGGAGCAGCTCGTACAGGTCGTTCCCGGCGTCGTAGTGGTGGGAGACGGCCGCGGCGTCGCGCTCGCTGGAGTGCGGGCGTCCGCGCAGGCGCGCCTCGGCCAGCGGGGCGGGCGGCGGGGTGCCCACCACGCCCAGGGCCAGGAGGGTGCGGGCCGCGCGGGCCCACTCGGCGGGGCCGGGCAGCGAGGTGCCGTTCTCGCGCACGCTCGCCCACACCCGGCTCAGGGCGTCGGTGAGGTCGCCCTCCACGTCCAGCGATCCGGTGACGTAGGCCCGGGCCAGGCCCAGCTCGCCGGGGCGGGCCAGGATGTGGCGCAGGGCGTCGCGGTCGCGCAGCACCGCCAGCGGGGCGTCGGCGGGACCGGCCTCGCTGCCGTCCCAGGCGCGCAGCCGGACGGGGAGCACCCCGTTGAACAGCCCGGCGGCCAGGGGCGCGAGGAAGTGGGCGGCTCCGCGGGGCGGGGCGGGGGTCGCGGTGGTGCTCATCGGGCTTTCTCCATGGTGATCTGCTCGACGTCGATGATTCCGGACAGGAAACCGGCCTCGCAGTAGGCGAGGTAGAAGGACCACATGCGGCGGAAGGTGGCGTCGAAGCCGAGCGCGTCCACCTGTTCGGCGGCGTCGGTGAAGGTCTCGCGCCACACGCGCAGGGTGTCGGCGTAGTCGCGGCCGAAGGACAGCCGGTCGGTGATGCTCAGGGAGGTGCCCGCCCGCAGCTGCTCCTCGACGGCGGTGACCGAGGGGATGAGCCCGCCGGGGAAGACGTACTTGTGCATCCAGGTGTAGGAGCCGCGCGAGGCGCGCATCATGGCGTGCTCCATGGTGATGCTCTGGAGGCCCACGCGTCCGCCGGGGCGCACGAGCCGGTCCAGGGCGGCGAAGTAGGCGGGCCAGTAGCGTTCGCCGACGGCCTCGATCATCTCCACGCTGACCACGGCGTCGTAGGTTCCGGTGACGTCGCGGTAGTCGCACAGCCGGACGTCGACCCTCTCGGAGAGCCCGGCGGCGGCGACGCGTTCGACGGCCAGGTCGCGCTGCTCGGCGGAGAGGGTGACGGTGGTGACGCGGGCGCCGCGGCGGGCGGCGCGCACGGCCAGCTCGCCCCAGCCGGTGCCGATCTCCAGCAGTTCGGTTCCCCCAGCCACGCCCGCGGCGTCCAGGAGGCGGTCGATCTTGCGCTCCTGGGCGCGGGGCAGGGTGTCGCGGTCGCGGGCCTCGCCGTCCTCGAACAACGCCGAGGAGTAGGTCATCGTCCGGTCGAGGAAGAGGCCGAACAGGTCGTTGGACAGGTCGTAGTGGTGGCTGATGTGGCGTTTGGCCCCGGCGCGGGTGTTGCGGTCCGAGGCCGGTCTGCGGGGCAGCGTGACGTGGCGCAGGGGCTGGAGGGGGCGCGGCACGAGGTTCTCGTAGTCCGCGGCCAGGCGGGTGAGCAGGGCGACGACGTCGGGTGAGTCCCACTCCCCGGCCATGTAGGACTCGCCGAAGCCGATGAGCCCGCCCGCGGCCAGGCGGCGGTGGAAGGCGGCGGGGTCGCGCAGCTCCAGGGCGGGCGCGCCGTCGTCGGCGGTGGGCGCGGCGGAGCCGGTGTGCACGCGCACGCCCGAGCGCGCGGTGGCGTAGCGGACGATGGCGCGGGCGACGGCCGCGCGCAGGCGGCCTCCGGGCACCCGGGCGACGTCGGGCCAGCGACGCGCGTCCAGGGGCGGGCGGGTGTGGGGGCTGGTCGTGGTCATGGCCGTGTCCTGGTCTTCCGTTCGGTCGCTGGTGTGTGCGTGCCCCCGCGCGGCTGGACGGGCAGCCCGCGCAGGTAGAGGCCGATGCCCTGGCGCCGGATGCGCAGCGCGTCGACCAGCGGCGCGAGGGGGTGGCGCAGCGCCCTGCGCAGCAGGGACGCGGTGGTGGCGGGGCGTCGGAGGCCGTGCACCGAGGCGGTGAAGGGCGGGCGCCCGTCGCGGTGCAGGGCGACGGTGAGCGCTAGGCGTTCACCGGGTTCGGGGAGGCTGAGGCGGTAGCGGCCGTCCACCGCGTTGAACGGGGAGACGTACATGGCCTTGTCCGCCTCGGCCCGGCCGTGGCCGTCCACGTCGAGGACGTAGCGGTGGCGCTGGCCGTAGGTGTTGTGGACCTCGGCGACGACGCGGCTCAGGCGGCCGTCGCGGTGGTGGCACCAGTAGACGGTCAGGGGGTTGAACACGTGGCCCAGGACGCGGGCGTGGGCGAGCATGAGCACCCGGCCGCCGTCGAGGTCCACGCCGTGCCCGGCGAGGAGGGCGTCGATGTCGGCGCGCAGCTCCCGAGCCCAGCCGTCGGCGCGGTCGCGGTCGCGGCGCGGGGTGCGCCCGTGCGCGGGCGCGTCGCGGGCCGGGGCGGCGTCGCGGGCCGGGGCATGGGTGCCGGGCGAGGGACAGGTGCCGGACGAGGGGTGTGCGTCGGCCGGGACACGGGCGCCGTCCGCGGTGTGGTCCTCCGCGCGGAACCCGGCCAGGGCGCGCAGCGGCCAGCGCAGGCGCGGCGGGGCGGC
>ANAW01000266.1:0-10295 GCA_000340945.1 Nocardiopsis synnemataformans DSM 44143
ACGGTGGCCTCGTACAGCGCGGGCGCCGGGGAGGGCGTCACCAGTGCACTCCCAGGCTCTCGGCGGCCCGGACCCCCGAGCGGCACCCGTCCTCGTGGAAGCCCCACCCGTGGTGGGCCCCGGCGAAGGCGACGGCCCGGTCGCTGAGCTCGGGCAGCCGCCGCTGCGCGGCCACGGAGGCGGGGGTGTAGACGGGGTGCGCGTAGTCCATGGCGGCCACGACCCGGTCGGGGTCGACCTCGTCCGCGCCGTTGAGGGTGACCACGTACTGCTCGTCGGCGTCCAGGCGCTGGAGGCGGTTCATGTGGTAGCTCACGCGCACGGGCTCGGTGTCGGGCTCGCAGGAGGCCAGGCGGTGATTCCAGCTGGCCCAGACCTCCCGGTCGGCGGGCAGGACGGAGGCGTCGGTGTGCAGCAGGGTGCGGTTGCGCGAGTAGCCGAAGGCGCCGAGGACCTCGCGCTCGGCGTCGGTGGGGTCGGCGAGCAGGGCGAGGGCCTGGTCGGCGTGGGTGGCCACGACGGCGGCGTCGAAGTCGAGGACCTCGTCTCCGGCGCGCAGCCGCACCCCCTGGGCCGTGCGGGCCAGGGAGGTGACCGGGGTGCCGGTGCGCACGGCGTGCAGGTTCTTGGCGACGCGCTCGACGTAGGCGTGCGAGCCTCCGGTGACGGTGCGCCAGCGGGGCGAGCCCCACACGCTGAGCATGCCGTGGTTGGCCAGGAAGGAGAACAGGTAGCGGGCGGGGTAGTCGGTGGCGGCGCCGGGCGGGCAGGACCACACCGCCGACACCAGCGGGAGCAGGAAGTGCGCGACCGTGTAGGGCGTGAACCGGTGGTGGCGGACGAAGGCGCCCAGGGTGGGCTCGGCCGCGCCGGGGGGCGGGGTCGCGGCGAGCAGGCGTCGGGCGGCCCGGTGGAAGCGGGGGATCTCGGTGAGCATGCGCAGGTAGGCGGGGCTGCGCCGGGACCGGTTGGGGAGCATGGCCCGCATGCCGCGCGCGCCCGCGTACTCCAGGCCGCAGCCCCGGCAGCTGACCGACATGCTCATCTCGGTGGGCTGGGTGTGCACGCCGAGCTCGTCGAACAGGCGCAGCAGGTGGGGGTAGGTGCGCCTGTTGTGCACGATGAAGCCGCTGTCGACCCGCAGCTCGCCGCCCGGTCCGCCGTCGATCCGGTGGGTGTGGGCGTGCCCGCCCAGACGGTCGTCGGCCTCGAACAGGGTGACGTCGTCGTCCCGGTGCAGGACGTGCGCCGCCGTCAGTCCGGCGACGCCGGAGCCGATGACCGCGACCCTGCGTCGGCGGAGGGTGTGCTGCCCTGTACCCAATGCGTCCTCTTCACTTCCGGGGGTTGTGTGGCGGAAGTGATTCGGTACCGGGAACCAGGCGGATTGGTCCGCATAGTCACGAAAAGGTCTCGAAGGGGAGGAGATGGGGGGAGGCCGGGGCGGTCGCGCCGGAGGTCGGAGCCGCCGGGTACGGGCGTCCCGGGACGCGGCCGGGGCGCGGCCGTGGCGCGCGGCCGTGGCGCGCGGCCGTGCCGGGCGGGTGTCAGGGCGGTGGGACACAGCGGGCAGCAGGACACGGCGGGAGCACCGGACAGGCGGGCCCCTCCGCCGCTTCCGCGCGCCGTCCGGCACCGCGCCCCGCCCGGGGCCGTGTCCTCCGGCACCGCGCCGTCCGGCACCGCGCGGACCGCGTCCGCGGCGCCTGTCTCCTCACAAAACCAACATCGTGTGTGATGTCATCAACACACTGAAGGTTCTTCTGCGGGCGCGCCCTTATGGACATCTGACGGCGCTTTGCCCAATCTGGGGCAATGAGCCTTATGAGTCGACTCCAACGGGCTGACAAGAAGGTCTACGACCACGTGACGGGGTTGGGGCCCGCGGCCCTGGACGCCTACACCCCCAAGTTCGTTCAGGCGACGGACAACATGGCGCCGTGGTTCCTGATGTCGGCCACCCTCGCCGCCACGGGCGGCCCCAGGCTGCGGCGCACCGCCCTGCGCGCGATCCTGGCCGCGGGCACCGCCAACCTGGTCTCGGCGGGGATCAAGCAGCTGTCGGGACGCACCAGACCGGACAACTCCGCCGTCCCGGAAGCGCGCAGCCCCTACCGCTCCTACCCGAGCACCTCCTTCCCCTCCGGACACACCGCCGCGGCCGCGGCCTACGCGGCCGGGGTCATGACGGACGCGCCCAAGCCGCTGGCCGGGCTGGTCGCGCTCCTGGCGGGCGGGGTGGCGTTCTCACGCGTGCACAGCGGCGTCCACTACCCCGGCGACGTGCTCGCCGGGGTGGCCATCGGGTGCGGCGCGGCCCTGCTCGCCGGGACGGTGGTGCCGCCCCGCCCCGAGCTGGTCTTCGGCGCGCGCACCGTCTCCGACGGGGAGACCGACGTGGACCGCGAGGGGTCCGGGGTGACGGTGGTGGTCAACCCGCGCTCGGCCTCGGGCACGGTGCCCGGGCTGACCGCGGCCGACGTCACGAGCCGAGTGGCGCGGGCGCTGCCCAAGGCCCGGATCATCCCGCTGTCGGCGGACGACGACGTGGTCGGGGTCATGGACCAGGCGGCGCGCACCTCCCAGGTGCTGGCGGTGGCGGGCGGCGACGGCACCGTCAACGCCGGGGCGCAGGCGGCGCTGGACCACGACCGCCCGCTGCTGGTGCTGCCGGACGGCACCCTCAACAACTTCGCCCGCACGCTGGGGCTGTCCTCGGTGGACATCGCGCTGCGGGCGTTCGACGACGGACGGCTGGCCCGGGTGGACGTGGGCGAGGTGGACGGCCGGATCTTCCTCAACACGGCCTCGTTCGGCTCCTACCCGCGCATGGTGGACCGGCGCGACAAGTGGGCCGACCGGATCGGCAAGTGGCCCGCGTTCGCGCTGGCCCTGTGGCAGGACCTGCGCGAGGTGAGCCCGATCTCCGCGGTCGTCGACGGCGAGCCCACCAAGGTGTGGTGGGCGTTCGTGGGCAACTGCCGCTACCGCACGCACGGCCGGGTGCCCGCGCTGCGCGAGCAGCTGGACGACGGGCGGCTGGACGTGCGGGTGCTCACCGCCCGGGCGCCCTTCCCCCGGCTGCGCGCCGTCGCGGACGTGCTGCTGGGCAAGTTCGCGCACGGCGAGGGCTACTCCGAGCGGCTGACCACGGGGCTGTCGCTGACCATCCCGGGCGAGCCCCGGCTGCTGGCCGTGGACGGCGAGGTCGTGGAGGGCTCGCGGACGGTGGTCTTCACCAAGCGGCACGCGGCCCTGCGGGTGTTCGTGCCCACCTTCGAACCCGTTCGGTGAACACCGTCGGGGCGTGGGCCCCGACCGTCAGCGGCGGCGCCGGCAGGAGCTCCGTGAGGAGCCCCGGCCGGTGTCGCTGCCCAGCAGGAGGCTGAGCCCGGCCCCCAGCAGCCACGCGTCCTTGGACAGGGGCAGACCCTGTTCGGTCGGGCGCAGGCTCTGGGGGCGCCGCATGCCCGGGGTGCGCAGGTACAGGCCGAGCAGCCCCGCGGCGAACGCGGTCAGGCCCGCGCCCGCGACGCGGCTCGGGACGACCGGGATCAGCAGGGCGGCGCCCAGGGCGATCTCACCGGCCGACAGCAGCCGGGCGAAGGTGGCGGGGTCGACGTCCTTGAGGAAGGGGTAGGTCCCCGCCGCCATCCCGTGGAGCCCCTGTGCGGTCTCCTCGTCGGCGCCGCGCTTCTCCAGTCCGGAGTTGAGGACGAACGCCCCCGTGATGACGCGCAGCGGCAGGTCGCGGTTGCTGAGGGGCAGGTACATCGTCGCTCCAACACCTGGTCGGGTCCGTGGCGTGCCCGGTCGGCCGGTTGTGGCCCGACCGCACTGGTGACAGCTCTTGCCGGTCACTGAGAGTCAGGGGAATGCTACCGACCACAGGCCGCGCGGGCGGGCCGCGACCCGCCGGGGCCGCCGGATCCCGGCGGCGTCAGCGGGCGCCGGACCGCTCCCCCGCGCCCAGGCGTTCGACGGTGCGGACCAGGTCCCGCCAGGCCTGGGAGGTGTCGGGGCCGCCCTGGTGGGGCGCGGAGAACCAGTCGACGAACTCGATCACGTCGCGCAGGTCCCAGCGCAGCCGGTACAGGTCCAGCAGGGCGTGGTCGGGCTCGTGCCCGCTGGCATCGGCGTAGCGGTCCAGTTCGGCGGGATCGTCGGTGACCAGCCACAGGTCGCGCTCGGGGGCGGCCAGGCCGACGGTGTCCCAGTCGACCAGGAGCGGGCGGTCGCCGCGCCACAGGAGGTTGCCGGGGTGGGGTTCGCCGTGGGTGAGGACCGCGACCGCGCCCTCCAGGGCGGCGGCGCCGCGGTCGGACTCGGCCAGGCGCTCGCGCAGCACCGCGGCGTGCTCGGCGAGCAGGTCGGCGGTGGGCGCGGCGTGGGGTCCCGCGTCGCCGATCGCGGCGGGGGGGGCCCGGGGGGGGGGCCGNGGCCGGGGAGCCGGGCCTCGACGGCGGGCGCGTCGCCCGGAGCGCTCCGGTGCAGCTGGGCGAGGGTGTCCAGGAGCCGGGCCCGCCGGTCGTCGTCCGGTTCCCGCCCGAAGTCGCCGGACTCGCCCTCCACATGGGGGAAGACGCTGAGCGCGTACCGGTCGCCGACCGGGACGACGGTGTCCCCGCCCGGGGTGCGCAGGGGCGCGACGACGAATCCGAGCCCCTCGTCGTCGTGCAGCCGGGCGGCGGTGTCCATGGCCCGGGTCAGGCGCCGCCGCACGGCGGCCGGGTCCGGGCCCAGGAAGGACTTGTGGGCGAGGTCGGCCACGGTGGTGAACCACCGGCGGTCCGAGGTGTCGGTGACGCTCCAGTGGTGGTCGCCGAAGCCCAGGGGGGCGTGGTCGAGCGCGGTCGCGTGGATGCCCCACACCGCCAGCGCGTCGTGCAGGCGTGGTTCCAGGTCCGTCAGCCGTTCGCGCATGCGGCGAAACTACCAGCCGGTCCGCGCCGCGGCCGGGAACCTCCTCCCCGGGGACGCCCGCGTGCTCGCGGGGCGTCCCCGGGGAGCCGGTCAGTCCGGCGTGGTGCGGGTCAGCGGGGACGGGCCCCGGGTCCGACGCCCGCGGAACGCTCGGCCTACTCGGTCCTGGCGGTGGCGAGGAGGCGCGCGAAGGCGTCCCCGTCCCCGCTGACCCGCACCCGGGAGGCGTCGGTCCGCCCCCACAGCAGGAGCAGCAGGTCGGAGGCGGCGCCCTCCACGGTGGTCGTTGCGCCGTCCTCGGCGGCGGGCCGCGTCCGCCAGGCGCCCCCGGCCGGTTCCACGGTCCAGGCCCGCCCGGCGTCGGCGGCCCGCAGGCACACCACCGCGTCGAAGCCCTCGGGCGGTCGGCCGCCCAGGGTCAGCATGAACGCCAGGAACTCGTCCACGCCGTCGGCGGCCAGGTCCACGGGCAGTTCAGGCGCCCGCCCCACGGCGTTGCGGGCGTCCCAGGCGTGCACGAGGGTCTCCTGGGCCATGCGCCGCTGGATGAAGCCGGCGTTCTTCTGCGGGGCCCACGTCCACCGCTCGGCGGAGGGGTCCAGCCCGGACAGGGCGCGGGCCGTCTCCTCCAGGCCGTCGCGGTACCAGCCCAGGAGGACGTCGTCGGCGGGCCGCTCGGGCTCGGTGTAGTCCTCCGCGTCGCTGATGTCGCCCGCGGCGATCGCGAGCCAGAAGCGGTGGACCTCGCCGGTGTGCCACACCAGGTCGGAGACGTTCCACCCCGGGCAGCTGGGGACGGGGCGGTCCAGGCCGCCCTCGGCGGCGTCGGCGAGGGCGGCGCCGCTCTCGCGGAGGGCGGCGATGTAGTGGGAGGTGTCCATGGCCGGGACGCTACACGAGAGCCCCCCGGGACTGGCACATGTTTTCGAGGGGCCCCGGGGGAGGCGGGCCAGCCCGGCTCCACCGAAGCCCCTGGGGGAAACCCGAAGATCACCTCGGTCCGCGGGCTGCGGCGATCACGCCCCGGACCGCCGCGTCGATGCGCTCGGCGGCGTGGTCGGCGTCGGGGCGCCCCTCGTCCAACCAGACGATGGCGCCCTCGATGGCCACGGTGAACACCAGGCGGGCTGCCCACCGGGCCCAGGCCGGGTCGGGGACCACCTCGGCCAGCTGTCGCAGGGCCAGGTCCACGGAGGCCGCGGTCAGGCCGTCGACGAGGTCGCGAAACTCGGGCTCGCGGGCCGCGTGGCGAAACAGCAGACGGAAACCGTCGGGGTCGGCGGAGGCGGCCTCCAGGAAGGCGGGGATGCTCGCGTCCGTGAAGTGCCCCTCGCCCACCCGCTCTCCCAGGCGCGCGCACGCGCGGTCCAGGACCGCGCGGTACATCTCCTGCTTGGACTCGAAGTGCCGGTAGAGGATCACCCGGCTGATCCCGGCCTCGGCGGCCACGTCGTCCAGGGACGTGTCGGCGTACCCGCCACGGGCGAAGGCCCGGGTCGCGGCGTCCAGGATCTGCGCGCGCCGCTCGGTCCGGCGCATCCGCCGCACGGGGGAGGCTCCGCGCTGCCCGGCCGTCGGCTCGTCGGCCATTCCCCACCACCTCCTCCTCTTGTTTACGAGCGAGTCTACATATAGCTTTGTTTAAAGAGGAGTATACAAAGCTGCGTTAACAAGATGGAGGTTTCCGTGCTCCCACAGCTGCCCTTCGACCGGCCCGTCCCCCTCGCCGCGCCGCCGCTCCTGGAGGTCCTGCGCGAGGAGGGGCCCGTTCACCGCGTCCGTACCGCCGTGGGTGACCAGGCGTGGCTGGTGACCGGATACGAACAGGTCCGAGCGCTGCTCGCCGACGAGCGCCTGGGCCGCTCCCACCCCGACCCGGACGCCGCCGCACGTACCGGCGAGTCCGCGCTCTTCGGCGGACCCCAGGGCGACTTCAGCACCGAGAAGGCCGACCACGCCCGGATGCGCTCGCTACTGCGGCCCCACTTCACCCCCGCACGCGTGCGTGCCCTGGCCCCGCGCGTCGAGGAGCTGACCACAGCCCTCCTCGACGGCCTGGAGGAACGCCCCCGACCGGCCGACCTCGTCGACGCCCTCGCCGTACCCCTGCCGGTCCTGGTCATCTGCGAACTGCTCGGTGTCCCCTACGCCGACCGCGACCGCTTCCGCGCCTGGACCCGCGACGCCGCCGACGTCACCGACCGCGCCCGTTCCGAACGCGGACTGGCCGAGCTGTTCGCCTACGGCCTGGACCTGGTGGCCCGCAAGCGCAGGGACCCGGGCGAGGACGTGGTCTCGCGTCTGGCCGGGGATCCGGACGTGAGCGAACAGGAGGCGGCCATGCTCGCCATGGCCCTGCTCTTCGCCGGGCACGAGACGACCGTGACCCAGATCGGCCTGGGCGTGCTGTGCCTGCTCACCGATCCCGTCCAACAGCGGGCCCTGGCCCGCGATCCCGGCCTGGTATCCGGCGCGGTCGAGGAGATCCTGCGGTTCCCGGGGCGGGGCGGCGGCGGAATCCCCCGCTACGCCCGCACCGACATGGAGATCGCGGGCACGACCGTGCGGGCCGGAGAGCTGGTCCTGTGCGACACCGGAGCCGCCAACCACGACCCGGACGCCTTCCCCGACCCCCACCGCTTCGACATCAGCCGCGGCGGAGCCTCCCACCTGGCCTTCGGCCACGGCGCCCGCTACTGCGTCGGCGCCCCACTCGCCCGCCTGGAGCTGCACGCCGTCCTCACCCAGCTCACCGTGCGCTTCCCCCGGCTGCGTCTGGCGGTCGGCGTCGAGGAGCTGCGCGTGCGAAGCGACGTGCTCACCGGTGGCCTGGCCGAGCTGCCCGTGCGGTGGTGAGCGTCGGGGCGGTCTCACGTGCGCCGCCCGGTCCCCACCCGCTTCCATGTCCGGGCCGCCACACCAGACATGCGCCGCGCACAGGACAAAAAATGTGCCCGCCCGTCCTTGCCCGGTCACGTTCTGTCGTAGCCAGCCTCTACCGTCATGGGCATGCTGCTGCGGTATGCCTTCGCGTGTACCCGGACGCCGACCAACGGGGTGCGTTGGCCAGGGCGTTCGGGTGCTCTCGCGTGGTCTACGACGATGCCCTCCGGGCTCGCGAGACCGCCCGTGATCAAGGGGCGCCGTTCCCGACCGCCGGGGAGTTGTCCACGCAGTTGATCACCCAGGCGAAGAAGACCGAGGAACGGTCCTGGTTGGGTGAGGTCTCAGCGGTGGTGCTCCGACAGGCGCTGCGCGATCCGGAAACGCCGGGGCCTGCGACCTGGGCGGGTTCCGCGCCTGGGACGACGCCGAGCGCATCGTGCTCAACCCGCGCCGCGCCCACGCCGACCTCACCGGGACCGACATGGACCTCGTCGCGGCGCTGTCCGACGCCGCCGCGTGGAACGGGGCCCCGATGTCCACCAGCCTCTGAGCGCTCCCGGCCGGTGGCCGCGCCCCCGCCGATCTCCCGACTTGGTGAAATCACCGTAAACGTGTGCCAAGTCGACGCCGTGCCACCAACGCACGCACCCCCGGATGTTTCGCTTGCCGTGACAGGGCATCACTTTGGGTGACGAGGGGGAGCGCCATGGCGGAGGCGACCGGGGAGGACGCGCGCACACGGCGGCGCGGCCCCCGCAGCAACTGGGTGCCACTGGGCGTGGCCGCGGCGGCGATCGCACTGCTGGTGGTGGCCTGGCCGCTGGTCAACGCGCTCCTGCCCGGTTCGGAGTCCGTCCCCTCCGGCGAACCGGTGCCCGTGGGGTCCGCGGGCGGCTACCAGGCCTCCCTCACCTTCCCCCAGGAGGGCTGGTACCTGAACACCGGTTCCAGCCAGGCCGGACAGATCTACCGCTTCCACCGGGGCCCGGTGGAACTGACGCTCAGCGCGGTCACCCCCGTGACCTCGCCGCCGCCCAGCCTGGAGGAGCTGTGGGCGGGCCTGCGGCGGATCGTGCGCGCCGGTGAGGCGACGGCGAGCCTGGGCGACCCCGAGGCCATCTCCACCCGGGGCGGCGTCGAGGGGCTCACCGGCGCTCTGGAGAGCCGCGAGGGTGACGGCGCCGCGGTGGTCTACCCCTCCCCCGACGGACAGCTTGCCGTGGAGATGACCCTGGCCGGACGCGAGGCGACCCCGGCCGACCTCACCGCGGTCGCCGACGTCGCGCGCTCGGTCTCCTTCACCCGGGAGGGCTCGTGAACCCCGAACCCGACGAGCGCCCGACCGCGACGGACCGCGGCTCCGTACCCTCGCCGCGCAGCGCCCGCCAGGAGAGCACCGGACCCCGGCACGCCTCGGAACGGCCTTCCGGGGGCGGGCACGTCCGCGGGCAGCGGCTGCCCGCGCTGGCGGCGCTCGTCTTGATCGGGGTGCTGTGCGCGGTGGGCCTGGGCTACCTGGCGCTGCGGTTCACCGGCCTGGTGCGCGTCTTCTTCTCCGAGGCGGCGCTGGCGGTGTTCCTGGGGCTGGTGACGCTGGCCTTCGGTTTCTGGGTGCTGCGCCGGATCCGCCCGGTGCGCGACCCCGCCCTGGACGCCTCCGTGGCCGCGGTGGCCTGGGGCCTGACCGCCGCGACGGCGGGCGGGATCATCGCCAACGCGGGCCTGGGCTCGATCTGGGCCAAGAGCCTGGGACTGCCCTTCTCCGAGGTCTGGGGAGCGGCCCTGACCGCCCCGCTCAACGAGGAGCTGCTCAAGCTCGCCGGGATCGTGCTGGTCGCGGTGGCCTTCCCCGCCGCGGTGCGCGGCCCGGTGGACGGGTTCGTGATCGGCTCCCTTGTGGGGCTGGGCTTCGAGGTGACGGAGAACTTCGTCTACTCGATGAACGCGATCGTCCAGTCGGGCGGCACCGGAGGGCTGACCCCGGTGGTGCAGACGACCGTGGTGCGGCTGGTCCTGACCGGGCTGGGCTCGCACTGGGCGATGTCGGCGGTCGCGGGCACCGCCGTGGGCCTGCTGGCGGCCGTGGCGTGGCGGCCCGGCAGGCGCCGGGCGGTGGCCGCCGCCCTCCTGGTGGTCCTGGCGATGGCGCTGCACTGGCTGCTGGACTCGCCGCTGTTCGCCGGGATCGGTGGCGTCGTGTTCAAGGTCGCGGTGGTCTTCCTGACCACGATGGCCGTGTACTTCACCGTCCGGCAGGCCTACCGGCACCGGGTACGCGCGGCGCTGGCCTCCGAGGGCGGGGCGCTGGGCATGCGGCGGTCGGCGGCCGTGGCCCTGGCCAACCGGCGCGGCCGGGTCAGGGAGCTGCGCCACGTGGCGGACCCGGAGCGGCCCGCCGTGGAACGGCGCCAGGAGCAGATGCTGGCGATCGCCGAGGACCGCGCGGTGCGCCGGACGCCGTGACCGGCGGGGGCGGGCGGGGCGGG